>JAZQXQ010000294.1:0-7917 GCA_045632965.1 Clostridia bacterium | reverse complement strand
TCCGATAACCTCTCCTGCACTCAAGTCCAGCAGTATCCAAAGCAATTCCCATCTTGAAAACAGGACTTTCACTTCAGACTTACCGGACCGCCTACACGCCCTTTACGCCCAATCATTCCGGACAACGCTCGCCCCCTACGTTTTACCGCGGCTGCTGGCACGCAGTTAGCCGCGGCGTCCTCCTAAGATACCGTCTTCCCCTCTTCTCTTAGGACAGAGGTTTACAATCCGAGAACCTTCTTCCCTCACGCGGCGTTGCTGGGTCAGGCTTTCGCCCATTGCCCAATATTCCCCACTGCTGCCTCCCGTAGGAGTCTGGACCGTGTCTCAGTTCCAGTGTGGCCGATCACCCTCTCAGGTCGGCTACCCATCGTCGGCTTGGTGGGCCGTTACCTCACCAACTACCTAATGGGACGCGAGCTCACCTCAAACCGGATTGCTCCTTTGACCCCTGTACCATGCGGCACTGTGGTCTTATGCGGTATTAGCACAACTTTCGCTGCGTTATCCCCCTGTTTGAGACAGATTGCTCACGCGTTACTCACCCGTCCGCCGCTAGAAAAACCAGAAAGCAAGCTTTCCAATTTTCCCCGCTCGACTTGCATGTGTTAGGCACGCCGCCAGCGTTCGTCCTGAGCCAGGATCAAACTCTTGTGTTTAATCCTCAACTTGGTTTATCTGGTGTCGTAAGCCTCTCAGCTTACTACCGCGATTCCAAGTTAAAACTCATTTCAGAATTAACTGTCGTTTTGTTCGCTTCCATTTTCCTGTATCGTTTTCAAGGTCCCTGCCCTCTCGTTCGGCCTCTCAGTGAGTGGCTTCCCTTGAGCGCTTGAATATAATAACACACCCCGAGACGAATGTCAACACCTTTTTTCAACTTTTTTTAAGTTTTTTTTGAACTTTTTTGAAAGACAGATATACTAAAGTCTATTCCTCAAAATCGTTCGCCTCTTTCCCTATATATGGTAGCGTTACTATGCTCCCCCACACAACCTTCTCCCGCCTTTCCGAACATTTCCCCACAATCCGTTTTCAACTTTTTCCGCTTTTCTCACACTTTCTCCCCCTTTTTCCGCTTTTTCCGAAAATTCTTCTCAAAATCTTTTGAAGAAATTCGGAGAAAAAAGTGCGGCCCGCCCAGCAGCTTTTTCACTCCCGGACGGGCCATTTTGCCTTCTGGAATCAGTTATTGTTGCAGCGGCAGGAATTGCAGCGATTGCAGCAGCCGGCGTTATTGGCCGTCTGCGCGTTCGTCTCGTCGCACAGATTCATGGAAGGGAAGAGCGGCAGCGAGAAGAATTCATCACAGACATTATCCGCAAATTCTTCGCAGGGCGGGATATTGCAGAAGCCGTAGGAAGGCACCAGAATCTCTACCTGCGCCAGTACCTTCAAGATGATCGATACGCAGATCGTCAGGCGGAAGACGTTATTGCCGCGATACGTACCGGATACGCAGATGGCGCTCGCCAGGCCTTCCAGCGTGTAGGGCACAATGGAGTCATCCGGCACACTCAGCAGCACATCCTTGTTCACGCGCACAACGCCGCGGCCGATGTATTCCACACAGCGGGAGTCCACAAAGAGTACCTCAATGGGAATCTCGATATAGCCGCGCACACGGGCGAAGCAGGGACGATCGCACAGCCGCTCCACCGTCAGATTGGATACGTCGATATTCGTCGTGCTCGAGCGGCAGCTTTCAAAGGTAAAGGGCTCAACAGGCGCCGAGGGCTCATTGTGCGTCTGCTCACCGCAGCAGCAGTTATTGACCACCTGCGCATAGCTGGTGATCGTTACATCCACATCGTCCAGCTGCTCCTGCTGCAGACAGCTGTCATACACACGCTGCACCTGAATACAGATGCGCTCATTGAGTCCGTCCAGCGCGCTGCCGGAGATTTCGCCGGGGCTGTTGACAGGGGTGGCATTCTTATAAGAATAGAAAGACATTTCCGCGCCTCCTTTATTGCCGGCTGGTTGATCAGCCTTCACCCTCATGCTATGCAGAGCTGGCGCAAACGTGCAGGCGCAAAAAAAGCGGCCATACAGGCCGCTTTGATGTTTTTATTTGTTCAGCGTATCATATTCAAGCGTGGCGCGGCGGATATACGAGCCGCTGGCGTTGAAAGCGATATACCATTCGTCGCCGACGTGGAACATGCTTTCAATCTCCTGGAAGGCCTTAACGCGGATCCTGGTGATGAAATTGCCCTCCCAGTCATACACCATCACCACATTGGTGGCGGAATCACTGGTGCACTGCGGGAAATAGATGTAGTTTTCGTCGCAGTCGACGCCCTGCTTGACAAGGCCGGTATCCTTGCCATTGATGCGAGCAAGCTGATTGAACTCGCCGTCGAGAATAAGGAAGTCATACGAGCCGCTGATGCCGACCACATAGCGATCGCTCACTTCTTCGTAGCCGATGGCGTACATGCGATACTTCATCTCCCGGCGCTCGACAACCTCCAGCGTGTCGGGATCGATAAAGCTCAAATGCGTGTAATTGGGCTTGTTGTGCACAACGATCAGCTGATCCAATTTGGAATTGTAGGTCATATCGTTGCCGTGGTCGAGATCCAATTCGTACTTGGTTTCGACAACGGACCAATCCGCCATATTCAGCTTCCAGATGGAGCAAAGGCTCTGCTTCTGGTTTTCAAGGATGGTATAGGCATATTCGCCGTCCGTGCAGCTGCCCTGCTGCACATGATAGTTTTTATACGCCATCGTATAAGGCGGCGTAAGACGCGCAACGGTGTCCAGCGACATCATAAAAGCATCCGTCGTATTGAGGTCCTTCATGGTCATCTCCCCTTCCGCGCAGGCAGGCAGCGCCGCAAACAGCAGCGCGGTGAGCAGCAGTACGCAAAGCAACTTTTTCATTATAATAATCTCCTTTACAGATATTATTTACTCAGTGTGGATTGATACATCTTTTTGATGTCGTGCGTCAGTTCCGCCTTGCAGAAGCTGGGGCCTTTATTGACAAAATCATAAAAAGTAATATACCATTCGTCGCCAACATGGAAAAGGCTTTCAATTTCCACATAGGATTTGACGCGGATCTGGTTGATATAATTGCCTTCCCAGTCGTACACTATCACCACATTGCCCTTGTTACCGCCCTTCCACTGGCTAAAGTAGATGTAGTTTTCATCCACATCCACATTCTGCTTGGTAAAGCCCGTATCCATGCCTTCGTAATAGGCAAGGGTATTGAAATTGCTGTCCAGCACGACAAAATGATAGGTGCCGCTGATGCCGATCACATACTGATCGCGCGAAGGCTCATAGCCGATAGAGAAAATCTTATAGGGCAATTCACGCGTGCTGACAACCTCCAGCGTATCAAGATCGATAAAGCTGATGAAGGTGTAATTGGGCTTGTTATGCACGGCGATCAACTGATTCAGCACGGGATTGTACGTGATATCATTGCCGTGATCGATATTGAGGCCGTAGCGGGCATCGACGAGCGCGCCGTCTGTCAGATTTATTTTCCAGATGGCGCAGCAATCGAGCACCTGATTTTCCACAATGCAATAGGCATATTCGCCGTCAGTACAAGTGCCCTGCTGCACATAGTAATCCTTATATTCTGCCGGCGCGCGCAGCGCTGAAAGCTGTTTGACAGAAAACATAAAGGCGTCATCCGCATTCAGATCACGCGCCGTCAGGCGATCCTCCGCCAAAGCCGGCGCTATGCCAAGCAAAAGCAGCAGGCATACGGCAATCATCTTTTTCATCCGTCATTCCCCTTATCAACGCAGAAGCTTTTTTCATTATAACAGACCTGTCATTTTCGTGCAAGAAAAAACAGCCTGCAAAGCAAGCTGTTTCATTATTATAGTTACAGAATCGCCGTGTCGTTGATATTCACGTGGAAGGTCAGCCCCAGCTTTTCGCAGGCGCGGCGGCAAAGCTGCATGCGTGAAAGGAAGGCCTCAAAAAATTCCATCACGGAAGAATAACGCGTGTCGATTTCAATATTCAGCCACAGCGTTTTCTCTTCGGCATTCACATCCACATGCGTTTTGACAGCGGAATAATTCACGCGGTCGTGCATGTCAAAGCTGTCGGTATCCACACTGCCGTCCTCGCCCTTGCGTACGCGCGTGCGGCGCACATCCGCCTTGTCGGCAATAATCAGCGCCGCGGCAATAGGCGTAACAGGTTCTGCCACCGATTCATCATGATGGCCGATGGCCGCAACCACCGAAGCGATATCCGCATAGGGCATGCCCATACGCAAAAGAATCTGCTGCGCCATCAGCGCGCCGGACTGCGCATGATCCTTGCGGTTGACCAGATTACCGATATCATGCAGCCAGGAAGCAATCTTGGCCAATTCAATATCATGCTCGGGATAGCCCAGCGTTCTGAGGGTTTTTTCCGCCACCGAGGCCACGCGCCCCACGTGCGCAAAAGCATGCTCGGTATAGCCGATGGCCTCCACAATATTATCCGCTGCGGTGATGTACGCCACAACTTCCGGATCGTTTCTGACCTTGTCAAACAAAAGTTCTTCCATATTATATGCTCCTTAATTGTAAACCGCCGTCACCGTCACAGGAAGCCCCCAGATATAATATGTAATATAGAAGGAACGCGTAACGATATGATTTTCCTGGTTCTGCTTGCTGGTGATGATGACATTCCACACATCGCGCTCGCTGCCGGCGGCAATGACGGTATTGGCATTGATGCTTGCCGCATCCGTCGTGGAATAGGAAAGCACGTCGCCGTTGACGGGCACGGGCTGGATTTCCACCATCTCCGCGTCAATCAAGCCCTTGTTGCGAAGGCGCAGGGTGTAAACAAAATAGCTGTAATCCGCCGCCGTGCCGGGGATCGTTTCGGTAAAGGCTGTGCCGCTGACAGCGCCGTTATCCACGGCATTCTGCCAGTTCTGAAAGTCCGCCGCCTGCTGCTGCGCAGGATAGGCCTGCAGTTCAATGCCGGCCACCTCCAGACGGATATTGGCATAGGTATAAATGCCCAGCGCCGCACACAGCAGCACCAGCACCACCATAAAAACAGCCACGTATTTCATAATCGGTTTGTCACTCCATGCTCGACAGGATACTGTTCATCTGCTGGATCATTTCCGCATCCTTCAGGCGGAATTTGATTTCCACGCGGCGGGAACGCTGCTGATCCTCATTGCCGTAGGCGTCGTAAATGGGATTGGAATTGCTGCGGCCCTGTGCGACGATGATATCCTTGAGTTTTTCTTTCTGCTGCGCGGTGAGCGTATTCATATCCAGACAGTACATGGCGACATTGAGCGCACGCTCCTGCGACAGTTCGAGATTGCGCTCATAGCTGCCGGTGGAGTCGGTGTGGCCCTCAATGATGATTTCCGCCACATAGTCTTTGTATTCGTCGCGCATCAATACGCTCAGGTATACGGGAATCAGGCGGTTGAGCTGCGCATAGCCCTCCTGCAAAAGGTCGCTGCTGTTCACTTCAAACATCAGCGAACTGTCAAGCACGATATCGCCCGTATTTTCATCCACCTTGGCGGAAATGCGCGCAGCGCTGAGCGCATCGCTCAATTCCTTGACAATCTTGGTGCGCACGCCCAGAATATCCGCCAATTGCAGCTGATATCCCGCCAGCTCCTGCTCCTGCGCCGCCAGAACGATCTGCATGGCGGCGATTTTATTCTGCTGATCGGCAAGATCGGCTTCCTTGAGCACAATCTGCGCCAGCAGCGTCTGATTCTGCGTTTCCTGCTCGTTGAGTTTGAGCTGCGCCGCAGAAAGCTCGGTGGCCTGGGTATCCAATTGAATCTGGATAGCCGCTAGTTCCTCTTCCTTGCCCATCAGCTCCACGCGGGTGGTTTCAAGATCGGTCTGCTGCTGCGTAAGCGTCAATTGCGCCGCGTCCAGCGCCGCCTGCTGCTCGCCCAGCTCCTTAGTCTTGGTTTCCAGCAGATTATAATACTGATAGATGCACAAACACACCGCCATGATAAACACCAGCAAAAGCGATGCCATCATGTCCGAATAGGAGATCCAGTATGCGCCGTTATCGCCCGTGCGCCGGGCGCGGCCCTTGCCCTTCTGCGCCCTCATATCAGCCCTCCTGCGGGAAAGATGCTTCCTTGATGGCTTGCGTCATATCCGTCAGCGCGCGCTGCATGCGCGACAGCGTGGTGATCAGGCTGTCGGCGCTTTCGTTCAAGCGGTCCTGACGCGCATCATACTGCACGTTGGCGGACTTGGCGGTCTTTTCAATTTTTTCCAGTTTTCCGTCAAGCAGCGTCACCACAGCATGCATGTTTTCTTCAAACAGGCCCATGCTGCGCGAGAGACCCTTGACGATATTTTCCACAAAGGAGGCATAGCTGCCCGACAGCTGCTGGCCGCTTTCGCGCATGCTCATGGCCACGTCGCGGGAATTGGCCGCCGCCACGTCTGCCTGCTCATGCACAGCCTCCAGCACGCGGCCGCTCCACTGCGCATAATCCTGCATGCTCAACTGCAGATTATCATGCCCCGCGCGCAGCGAAGAAAGATACTGTCCCTGTTCGTCCACCGCATTATGCATGGCCAGGAGCAATTCCTGCGTGCGGGAAGCAAAGGCCTCCTGCTCTTCGCGTACGGCGCCCACTTCGCCCACATACGTTTCCAGACGCTCCATCACCTGCTGCATCACGCCGCCCATACCCTGCAGATGCTGCATAATGCTGCTCGCGGCGTCAAGGGAGGTGTTGAGCGCATTGAAATCCACCTGCTGAGACTGGTTGATGGCCGTCAGCGTCTGCCCCAGACGGTTGAGCTGGGTATCAAGCGAGCCCGTCATCTGGCCGACAAAACTATTGACAATACGGTCAAGCCCCTCCAGCTGCGACTGCGTTTCGCCCACGATAAACTGATTCATCGACTGAATCACAGGCACCATGCTGCGCTCCACCGCGCCGGCCACGTTATCGCCCATGCGCGAAGACAATTCATTGACCGCATGGCGCATGAACGCCGCCTGATCCTCCTGCTGGCAGATGGCCTGCACATTATCGCTGAGGGGCTGCTGCATGACAAACTCGGTAAAAGCTTCATGGAAATCGTCAATCGCCCGCTGCGTGGAGCCGATCGCCGCGCGGTTGAGCACATTGAAGGCAAGCGAGCAGGCGATACCGGCGATGGACGTGCCAAAGGCAAACGTCATGCCGCCGATCATTTCGGAAATGCTCGACATCGTTTTCGTCGCATCCGAAAGATCCAGCGCGCCAAGGCCGCGCACCAGACCGATAAACGTGCCCAGAATACCAAGGGAGGTCAGAATGCCGGGAATCACTTCCGCCAGCTGGGTGTGACCGTTGTCGTCGATGACGGTATCGTCATTGATGTAGTCCTCCACATCACAGTTGATGCCGCGGCTGTCCAATTGCTCGGCATTAACAAGGAAGCGCCGCCAGGCGTTCTGCATGGCGCGGCCCAGAAAGAGCGTGTCCTGCCACACAGGGCGCGTTCCTTCCTTGATCGTCATCACTTCCAATTGTCTTACGCCCCTTCTCAGATGCCGCGCACAGGCGCGGGTGGGCAGGATGCACTTGACAAAACCCGTGATCGTCACCAGGGCGATCGCGCCGTATATCATAAAATCAACCAGATTGCCGGTCAGCTTTCCCATTATTTCCGTCAGCATATGGACCTCCCGAAATTTTGTCAATTCTATTTTACTGGATAGAGGCCAAAAATGCAACGAAATTGTTACATTCTGGCACAATTTCTTGACTTTTATGTGTATATTTTTCATCCATTGACAAACAATACCTATTTGTGATGTAATATAGAATATCTTTCTACTATATAAATTGGAGGTAGAGCAGTTGATCAAGGTCGATGAATTTGTAAAAGCCCTGTCGCTTGATACCCTCGTCGCATCGTCCAAGACGTCCTG
>JAZQXQ010000293.1:0-2279 GCA_045632965.1 Clostridia bacterium | reverse complement strand
CGCGCACGTCGTCAAAAATATAATGCAGATAATACCCGGCAAACTGTGCCAGCGGAGCCGCCGAGCGCAGGCCGAGGATATAGATCCTTTTTGCGCCCTGCAGGGTGTGCACGACCTGCTTGAACACCTTGTCGTCGATTTCTTCAATCGTGGCGCGGATGTTCTGCATATCGGTTTTAAGGACGGTCTGCAGGACGTTCTGCTCGTTGATATCGGCCGACATCTCAAAGCGCTGCGTGACCGTCAGGCGATGGCGGACTAATTCCTGCAGGCTGCGCTGCAATTGCGGATAGCCCTCATAGCCCAGCGCCACGGCGAAGCGCACCACCGTGCTCTCGCTGACGGAAACCATTTCGCCAAGCTTGGCGGCGGTCATGAAGACGGCCTTGTCGTAATGCTCTACAATATATTCGGCGATCCGGCGGTGGGATTTGCTCAGCTTCTTGCCGCTCAAATTCAACCGCTGGATCATATCCTGGGTGTCTTGCATAATTGCACCTCGAAAACAACGTATTTTGGTACAAGAACGCATATATTATAGAGTATTTAGAAATAAAATGCAAGCTTACAGCAGGAAATCCTGCATTTTTTCTGTATATAATTTGTTGCAGTCGGGGGAGGGCAGCACAAAAGAGATGGTTGGGTGGCCTTTGTGCAAAAGATCCAGATCGCTGCCTTCTTCGATATCTTCCATCACGATGCCGGGTTTGAGCCAGAAATAGGGATTGCCGCGCAGATCGGTGCGCTGTTCATAGGCGTCCAGGAAGAAGCTCTGGCTGACGGGCGCCAGGCGCAGCGGCTTTAATTCCTCCGCGGGCAGGGCGGGGGAGTTGAGGTTGATCACGCACATGCGCGGAATTTCGGTATCCTTGAAGGATTCGGCGATGGAGACTGCCAGACGCGCCAGATGCAGCAGCATATCCCACGTGGCATGCGGGCGGATGGAAACCGCCATGGATTTAAGGCGCAGCATGCGGGCTTCGCGGGCGGCGGAGAACGTGCCGCTGTAATAGATGGCGGTGCCGGCGTTGTCGCCGTTGTTGATGCCGGAGAACACAAAATCGATGGGCTTGTCGCTCAGCTCAACGCCCATGCGCGCGCAGTCGGCGGGAGAACCGCCCACGGCGTAGGCCCTGGCGCTTTCCCATGCTACCTCTTTTACAAGAAGAGGAGCGGAAAGCGTTACGGAGTGGCTGGTGGCACTTTGCTGCGTCTTGGGGGCGCAGACGGTCAGCGTGTGACCTTTTTCCAATACGGCTGTGCCCAGGGCCTTGAGGCCGATGGCGTCGATGCCGTCGTCGTTTGTCAAAAGAAAATGCATGAAAGGCTTCCTTTCTGAAGGATTTGATTCATTATAACGGATAAAAGCCAAGGGCACAAGCATCTTTGCCATTTTCCTGCATAAAATGCCGCAGGAGGGGAGAAAATGCGCAGCTATGTGGCACTGAGCGGGCGCGGCGGCGCCTTTGGCTGGGGAAGAAAAAATACGCCGGGCGGCTATAATCTGTCGCTGAGCGGATTAAAGCCCGAAAGCAGATATACCTTGGACAATGCGCGGGAAATCCTTACTGACGCGCGCGGCTGCTGGCAGGGAGAAACGGAAGAAATGCCGCGCTTCGCGGCGGAAATCAAGGGCGGCTGCGTGGTGCTTTGCGATGAAGGGCGTATATCCTGGGAGGAAGCGGCGCTGCTGGTAAAGCCTGTAAAAGAAAAGACAGCGCCGACGGTCAGCGCGCCAAAGGAAGAAAAGGTGATATACCGCACCCGCCTGAATGTGCAGGGCGTGGATGCATTGCCTGCGCTGCACTGGCCCAAGGGCAGCGAAGAAATACGCGCCTGTTTTAAAAAAGGCCTGCCGGTATATGTATTGCCGCCGCCGTGGCGCTTTACTGCTGTGCCGGGTACGAAGGGGCAGTGCTTTGCTGGGTATCTGCCAAAGGCGGGGCGCATTATAAAAACCGCCTGTGCCGTGCGGGCAAAAGGCGGCTTGCTGCAGCCCAAGGGGCTGAAGGGATACAGCTATGTACGAGCGGAAAGCGGCGAAGGATACTGGCTGCTGGAGAAAGACTTTAGATGAGCTTTAAGCGGATGTGCTCGCTCAAAAGCGACAGAAATTCTGCGTTGGTGGGCTTGCCGCGCTCGGCGCTGACGGTCAGGCCAAAAAGCTCGCTTTGCGCCTGAAGATTGCCGTGCAGCCACGTGCTTTCAATCACGCTGCGGATGCGCCGCTCGATGGCGGCAGGCGAGGCATACTGATTTTCCGCCAGCAGGGGATAGAG
>JAZQXQ010000292.1:0-5735 GCA_045632965.1 Clostridia bacterium | reverse complement strand
GATCCGACTTCTTGCAACCCCCCGCGCACCTGCACACGGCGCTCGCGGAGCAAACCTATGGCAAAAACATCCCCGACGCCGCCAGCGATATCGCCGCGCAGGCCGGCGCCATCCTCGCCGTCAACGGCGATTATTACAGCGCCCGCAGCGGCTATGTGCTGAAAAACGGCATCCTCTACCGCGATACCGCCGCGCGCAATCAGGAGGATCTGTGCATTGATAAAGACGGCAATTTTTCCATCATCACCGAAAAAAGCATCTCCGCGCAGACGCTTCTTGACAACGGCACAGAGCAGATTCTCTCCTTTGGCCCTGCGCTTGTGGTGGATGGCAAAATCTCCGTCACAAAAAATCAGGAAATCTCCTCCAGATCCATGGTGTCCAATCCCCGTACGGCGATTGCTCAGCTGGGGCCCTTACATTATCTCTTTGTCGTCTCCGACGGCCGCACGGACGAAAGCGAGGGGCTGACGCTTTACGAAATGGCACAGTTTCTTTCTTCTCTCGGCGCTGTGACAGCCTATAATCTGGACGGCGGCGGCTCATCCACCATGGTATTTGACGGCCGCGTTATCAACAATCCCACCACCAACGGACGCACCATCCGCGAAAGGAGCGTGAGCGACATTGTCTGCATTATTCCGTAAAAAGCCCGTTATCGTCTATCTCTTCATTTCCCTTTTTTGCCTGATTTTTTCCATCGTTTATCTGCGTTTCAGTCACGGCGTCACTTCGCCCTACATGCAGTTTCTCTGCCTGATTCCCTTCCTTTTGGGCTTGCTGCCTGCGCTTATTCTTTCTTTGAGCGGCTGTCGGCTCAATGCGCTTTCCCTTGTTTTTTATCGCTGTGCTGTGGCGACGCTGACGCTGGGCTCGCTTGTGCGCGGCATCCTTGATATTTACGGCACAGCATCCGGCTATCTTTCCGTATATCCCGTGTTATCTGTCCTTCTGTTCTCCCTTGCCGGCCTTTCTGCAGCCCGCCGCGCCGCCTGAAAAGCCTGCAAGGCGTATAAAAATCAATGCGGATTTTATCCGCAGGGATTTTTGTGTATGCAGTTTTTTCAGCGCCTTATTCGCGCTGAATCTTTACATCATCGCTGTGCACATAGCCGCCGCCACCGGCCTCCGCCATGATCAGCGACAGGACGTCCGCGCCGTTTTCATCCTTTTGCAGTTGCAAGCCGTAACGGCTGAAATGCTCCGCGCTCTCAATTTCCAGCACATAATCGCAGCCGGGATAGCGCTTTTCCCCCAGCGCATTTTCGTATACGCGATACTTTAGCTCCTTGCTGTCCTTGCGGATGATGAGCGTGGCAGGCGGGAAGTTTTCATAATCCTCCGTATCGCATATCTGCACGCCGCCCTCGCCGTCAAAGATCGCGCCGTAGCCAAGCAATTCCGCGCCGCCGACAAAGCACCAGGTGCCCGCAAGCTTTTGCGTCACTTCCGCATTTTCCGTTTCTTCCGGCATCGCAAGGTTCATGATCGGCAGGAATGCGCGCGCCTTTTTGCCGTCGATCTCCAGTTCCACATATGCCCAGTACGCATCGGTATAGCCCAGCACATCCACCGTGTCGCCCGCCTTGAGCTGCGCAATACTCTTTTGTACGCCGTTTGGATCATCCGTCACGCGGCTGTCGCGTACAAGCTGCATGGGAATATGCAGCGCATGCAGCACAGGCACCGCCGCCTTCAAACCTTCCGGCGCCTTGATGTAGCCCACGCGATGGCCGGAACTTATTTCGTAATCGATCAGAAGCCACTGTTCATCCTCCGACCACGCCAGCGCCGTAAAGCCGCCGTGCAGATCCACGCATGCCTTGCCCTTGGCGCCGCGCCAGGCGTCCTCCGAGGGGTAGGCATACACCGCCGGCAGATAATCCGTTTTCACTTTGAGCCATTCCTCACCCCAAAAGCAGCTTTGGTCATACAGATACTGCATTTTCTGACTGTCAGCTTTTCCGGCGGTCTCCTGCTGATAAAACCAAAGGGTATCCGCCGTCGCCGTGCCGCAAAGCAGCAAAAGCACAAGACACAAGCTGATCGCACATTGCATTTTCTTCATCGGTCATTTCTCCCTTTCTTGACGCTATATGCCTATATAACGAGCAGCGCCGGCATTTTCTTGCCGGAATTTGGGAATATATTTGTATTATATGATCCGCGTGTATGATTGACAAGATAAAACATTGTCGAAAAACCATATCTGTGATATAATGTGCGGCGTGAAAGGAAGGTGTAGGCATGCGGGGAAAGAAAGTTCTGCTCAGCGTGGTTGGCGTAGTGCAGGATGTCGGCTCGGAAGAAGCGAGCGACGAAATGCGTCTGGTCACAACCGGCGAACTGAGCGGAGAGGATGATTCCTGGAATCTGCGCTATATCGAAACGCAGCCCGACACCGCCGAATCGCATAATGTGACCTTCACCATGAAGGACGGCGTTGTCACCATGTCTCGTGAAGGCGAATACCGCACCAGCATGATCTTCTCCCAGGGCAACCGTTTTGAGGGCAGCTATGTCACCCCCTACGGCGCGCTGGAAATGGGCGTTTATCCCACTCAGGTCAAATACAAGGTGGATGAAAACGACAAGGGAGAAGTGCTGCTCAAATATCAGCTTGATATTCAGGGGCAATTTGCCTCCATGCGCGAAATGCGTATCCGCTTTGCGCCCAGCCGCCGCGCATGAATATGCTCAGCGTTTGGCGGCAAAGAGCGCGCGCTCTGCTCCCCGGCGAATGTTTTTTGCGCCGGGATCAGCAGCTGCGCGCGCTTTTTGTTACGGATTTTCCGCGCAGAAATGCATTATCGAAGGAAAAAGCGCTTGAAAATCTCGCACAAAGCGGTTTTGTCGTCACGGAATCAAAGGGGCTTTGGCTGCTCGATTTAAACGTAAAAGCGCAAGCAGAGCTGATTGTCTCCCTGCCCGCGCCCGAAATTCCCGCCGCCCTACCCCTTGAAATCACCTCCCTGTGCCGCAGTCTTTTGGCCTTTGGGGCCTCTATCGCCGATAACCAGCCCTGGGAGGCCGTAAAATTGGCGCTGCTGCGCTTGGACGCAAACGAAACGCATTTACTCATCCCTGAGCTTCGCGCGCTCACAGCGCAATATAAACGGCAAAAAAGGCCGCTGCCTACTGCCGTTGTTTCTCTTTTCATGCTATACAAGGAGGAAAAGCCATGCTGATCATCCATCACGGCCACAGCGAATTTTTGATTGAAACCGAAGGCGGCTTCCGCATTCTCACCGATCCGTATGATGCGCACGTAGGCTACCCGATGAAGGAAGTCCCCTGCGACGCGGTGACCGTCAGCCATGGCCACGGCGATCACTGCTTTGTGGAAAAAGCGCAGGGCAGCATCGTCATCGCCGATGAACAGGGCGTCACGCGCCTGTCAAGCGACGTAACGGCCCTTGGCATTCCCTCCTTCCACGATGAATGCGAAGGGAAAAAGCGCGGCAAAAACCTGATTTTCATCATCGAGGCCGACGGGCTGCGCATTGCGCATCTGGGCGATCTTGGCACATGGGATGACTCTCTGGCCGAGCAGATCGGCTACGTGGATATTCTCCTTCTCCCGGTGGGCGGCTTTTACACCATCGACGCCGCTTCCGCCGCCGCGCTGTATCGGCGCCTCAGCCCCCGCATCGTCATCCCCATGCACTATAAAACCAAGGTCAACGCCGATTGGCCGATTGCAAACGTAGAAAACTTCCTGCAGGAAATCAACGCCGAGGCTGCCCCCGTCATGCCGCTTTTGCGCGTCACAAAGGAAGATTTGAGCGAGCAGCCGCCCGTTATCGTGCTCTCTGACCGTTGAAAACAGCCAAATAAAAGAAAAATCCTCACTTTTCGCATGTTTTTTCGGAAATTTTGTTCCAAAACCCCTTGTGTTTTTAGCAAAACAGGTCTATAATGGCATTCGGTTAAGGTTCGGGTCTGTGGTTGAAAGCCGAAGCCAGTCGCAGGCGAAGCGGTCCACGTAAGCCGGAAAAATTCCGGTGAGCATGGTGCGGTTTAGACGTAAGTCCGGCCGGACGCATCGCGTTCGAGAGAGCAGCGTGGGGGCCTAAAATGGCTATGAGCAAAGCTCCTGCCGGCGAGTGTGGGGTCAAAGACCAGGTCAGCCTTCCTTAAACCGAAAACATATTTCAGGGGGTTTACCTACCATGTACGAAGACAAGACGCTGGTATGCCGCGACTGTGGGCAGGAATTCGTGTTCACCGCTGGCGAACAGGAATTCTACGCCGAAAAGGGCTTCCAGAATGAGCCCACCCGCTGCAAGGCTTGCCGTCAGGCTCGCAAGGCCAGCCGTCCGGCTCCCGGTGCTGCCCGTGAGACCTACACCACCACTTGTGCGAATTGCGGCGCCGAGACCACCGTTCCTTTCATTCCCAAGAACGACCGCCCCATCTACTGCAGCGAGTGCTTCGCCGCGATGCGCCGGTAATTAATTACCGCTTAGGTGAGTGCAAACAGGAGTTGTGTGAAAACACAACTCCTTTAATTATGCGCTGACTTCGTCAGCGCTCAAAAAGGAACGGCAAAAGCCGTTCCTTTTTGACTGCATCATTTTCCTGTGCGGCAAGCCGCACGGCCGGAAAATGATATCGGAAGCAGTATTCCAACTGCTCCTCGCGGCGGCAAAGCCGCCCCTGCGGATAAGAAAAGAGGGCGCTCACGCCCCTCTTTACTCCCCGTTAAGTTAGTCATAATCGTAATCACAAAAAAGGAACGCCTTTCGGCGTTCCTTTTGGTTTTATTCTACTTCCTTCGCCTGATCGCGCATCTTGATCAGGAAAGCTTTCCACGCGCCCTTGTCAATGAAGGGGTTGTAATCTGCCGTCATCTTGGGCAGCTTGTCCATTAATCCATTCTGGCTGGTGTGATTGCCAAGGAAAATGTCCACGTCCTCGTCCATCACCTTGTTCATGTTGTCGATATAATCCTGCCGCCAGTCAACGCCGTACTTTTCGCGGAAATCACGTCTCAAAGCGTTCAGACCCGCGCCGCCGTGCAGGGCAGCCTTCAGCGTCTGCTTGCCGTCCGTCACAGGGAAGAAATAGCTGGTCGCGCCAGGGCAGTGTCCGGGCGTATGCACACAGCGGATGGTGGTGTCGCCAAAGGTGAACACATCGCCGTCGTTCACTTCCACATCAGGCACAAACGGATTGATCGGGCAGGCAGCGCCCGCCGTCAGCGCAAGCTCAGGACGTTCGCGGAACATCTTGGCGTCCTCCGCGCCTATGTATGTCTTCGCGCCGGACAGATGGCGGATCAGTTCCGTCGTGCCGAAATGATCATAATGCCCGTGCGAATGGAAAATGGCAATGATCTTGCGCGGGTCAAAGCCCGCTTCCCAGATGGACTGGATTTCCATGTGCGCCATGGTGGGATAGTTTGTGTCAAAAAGAATCGGGCCGACCGAGGTATCTACAATCCAGGACGCGCAGTTGACGTTGCCCACGAAATACAGGTTGCCAAAAACGCGGAAGGCGGGCACGCGCATTTCCCAGGGACGTTCATTGATAATCGTTCTTACTTCTCCACTTGCCATTATCTTTCACCTCACGGTCTGGTAAGAATACCGTTGTTTTCAAGGATCTTGGCGCGCACCTGACGCACATCCACTTCGTGCGCTTCCACGCCCTTTTCAAGCGCCAGCGCCGCGCCGTAGCCGGCCGCCTCGCCCAGCGCCATGCACGCGGTCATGATACGGGAGGAAGCCATC
>JAZQXQ010000291.1:0-3203 GCA_045632965.1 Clostridia bacterium | reverse complement strand
TTGTGTATGTTGGGAGAAAATGGCGAAGAACGTAAAAAATGAAATTGCGCAGATCAATGCGATCGGCGAAAAGCAGGCCGAGAAGATGGGGTACGAGCTGCTGGAGGCTGTTTTCGAAAAGGAAAACACCGGCGTGTACCTGCGCTTCTATCTGGACAAGGAAGGCGGCATCACGCTGGATGACTGTGAGGCGTATCACCGCGCCGTGCAGCCCATGGTAGAGCGCTTTGAGTATGACTTCATGGAGGTCTGCTCGCCCGGCATTGACCGTCCCATCAAGAACGAGCGCGATGCACAGCGCTGCCTGGGCCTTGATATCGAGGTGCGCCTCTATAAGCCCCAGGACGGACAAAAGGTATTTACGGGCCAGTTCACCGGCTACGAAAATGGGGATATCACGCTGAGTGCCAACGGCGCGGCGCGTACCTTCCTCAAAAAAGACGTGGCGGTGGCCCGCTGCATTATTGACATGGACGAAGTAGAAAACGTGGATCTTTCCGATCCGGAAAGGGAGTAAATCAAATGGCTCACACTGCAAATGACAGACCCGATATTGTTGATGCTATCAGCCTGCTGGCGCGCGAGCGCGATATCAGCGAGGAAATGCTGCTTTCCACCGTGGAGGAAGCCTGCAAGGCGGCCTTCCGCAAAAACTGCAAGAACATCGGCGCGCCCATGAACCTGAGCGTGGTGATCGCCCGCAAAAAGCCTGTGCAGGTATTTGCCCGCAAGGTGGCTGTGGAAGAGGTTGAGGACAGCAATATTCAGATTGACATTAACGAAGCGCGTCAGATCCGCCCCGACTTTGAACTGGGCGATATCGTGGAAATCGACGTGACGCCCCGTGACTTTGGCCGCGTGGCTGCCCAGACCGCCAAGCAGGTGATCGTGCAGCGCATCCGCGAAGCCGAGCGCGGCAAGATCTACGACGAGTACGTGGAAAAGGAAAACGAAATCCTCACCGCCATCGTGCAGCGCGTGGACGGCAAGAACGTGTATGTGGAGCTCGGTCTGACCGAGGGCGTGCTCGAATCCAGCGAATTCATGCCCGGCGAAGAATACCGCGTCAACGACCATATCAAGGTATACGTGCTGCAGGTGCACCGCTCCCGCGGCGATCAGCAGCATGGCAGTACGCCGCAGGTGTATGTCAGCCGCATCCATCCCGGCCTTGTCAAGCGTCTGTTTGAGATGGAAGTGCCCGAGATTGCCAACGGCATCGTGCAGATCAAGTCCATCGCCCGCGAAGCCGGCAGCCGCACCAAGATGGCTGTGTACTCTTCCGAAATGATGATCGACCCCGTCGGCGCCTGCGTCGGCCCGCGAGGCAGCCGCGTGGAAAAGGTCATTGCCGAACTGCGCAATGAAAAGATCGACATCATCAAGTGGTCGCCCGATCCCGCGGAGTTTGTGGCCAACGCCCTCAATCCCGCGCATGTCGTCAGCGTGTTCATCTCTGACGCCGAGAAGATCTGCCGCGTGATCGTGCCCGACAGCCAGCTGTCGCTCGCCATCGGCAAGGAAGGACAGAATGCCCGCCTGGCGGCCAAGCTGACCGGCTGGAAGATCGACATCAAGTCTGAATCCCAGTTTGCCGAGCATCTGCGCGAGCAGGGTTTGTCCATCGAGGAAGTGCTGGGCGAGCCCGCGGTTGAGCAGGACGAGGGCTACAGCGCGGACGACTACATGCAGGATCCCGGCTACGAACTGTAAGAAGCGGAGGCAGGCATGAAGCCCAAGAAGATTCCCATGCGCATGTGCGTGGGCTGCCGCGAAATGAAGCCCAAGAAAGAGCTTCTGCGCGTGGTGCGTTCGCCCGAGGGGGAAATCTCCTTCGATCTGACGGGCCGCAAGCCCGGCCGCGGCGCTTATGTGTGCCACAGCAGCGAATGCCTTTTGCGCGCCATCAAGCAAAAGCAATTGGAGCGCACGTTCTCTGCGCCCATCTCCGATGAGATCCGCGATGCGCTTGCTGCGCAGATCAAGGATATTCCCAAGGAGACGGCGGATGAGTAACGCAATGACGGCTCAGGATCGGCTGCACGGATTGCTGGGGCTTGCCCAGCGCGCCGGCAGACTGCTCACGGGCATGGATAACACGCTGTCCGCCATCCGCAGCGGCAAAAGCTGCCTTGTGCTGGCGGATGAAGGCGCGGCGGAAAACACAATGAAAAAACTGACGGATGCATGCATATATTATCATGCGCCGCTGGTAAAACTGCCGCAGGGCCTTCTGGAAGGCGCCACCGGCCGCGACGGCCGCATGATGGGCGCGCTGACGGATCAGGGCTTTGCGGACAAAGTAAAAGGACTCATAGCCGAATTGGAAGCATAAGCGTCCAATAGGCATGACATAAAAAATGATCACAAGCAAGTATAACGCGAAATGCGGGGGTGCAAGCGTCGAATGACCAAGGTTAAGCTGAAGGAAGCCACCAAAGAACTCAATCAGAAAGCGGGGGTAATCCTCGAAGAATCTGCGCGCGTCAGGCGTAATGCCGATGCGCTGCTGCAGTCGCTGCAAAAGCAGCGTGCGCAGCTCCAGCGTGAAGCTGATGAAGCGCTCAAGCGCCAGCAGGCGCAGCAGCAGCCCAAGGCGTGGACGATGCCTGACGAGGAAGAGCGCAAGGAAGCGCCCGCTCCTGTCGAAAAGAAAACGGTGGAGCATAGCGTGCCGGCGGCGGAAGTGACCCCTGCGCCCGCTGTCGAAAAGAAGGCGCCCAAGGCGGAAGTCAAGGAAGCGCCTGTCAAGCCTGCCGCCGAAAAAGCGGAAAAGGTCGAAAAGAAAGAAGAAAAGCCTGCTCCCAAGCAGGAAGAAATTGCTGAAAAGAAGGAAGAGCCCAAGGCGGCTGCTCCCGCCGTTCAGCCTGCTGCGCCCGCGCGTCCTCAGCAGGGCGGTGTAATTCCGGCTCCCCGCGTGCTGCCTCAGCGCGGCCAGCAGGGTGCTCAGCGTCCCGCCGGTCAGCAGGGTGCGCCCGCGCGTCAGCCCGGCCAGATTGTGGCGCGTCCCGGTCAGGCGCCTGCGCGCCAGCCCGGCCAGTATCCTGCCCGCCCGGGTCAGGCGACCGGCACCTTTGCCAATCGTCCCGCCGGCCAGCAGGGCCAGCGTCCTCAGGGCCAGGGCGGCTACGGCCAGCGCCCCCAGGGTCAGGGCGGCTTTGCTCCCCGTCAGGGTCAGCAGGGCGGCTTTGCTCCCCGTCAGG
>JAZQXQ010000290.1:0-4747 GCA_045632965.1 Clostridia bacterium | reverse complement strand
CGGATCTTCTTCCCACCACCATCGACAGCTACACCCGCCAGAACCGCTACAAGGAAGCGGAGGGCGGCATCAGCGAGTCGATCAAGCTGGGCCGCGCCATGCTCAACGGCTTCCCCGCCGTCAATCACGGTGTGCAGAAATGCCGTCAGGTCATCGAAAGCGTGCATGTGCCCGTACAGGTGCGCCACGGTACGCCGGATGCGAGATTGCTGGCCGAGATCGCCTATGCCGGCGGCTTTACCAGCTACGAGGGCGGCGGTATCTCCTATAACCTGCCCTACTGCAAGAATATCCCCATGGAGCGCACCATCCGCGACTGGCAGTATGTGGACCGCCTGACGGGCCTCTACGAAGAAATGGGCGTATCTATCAACCGCGAGCCCTACGGCCCGCTCACCGGCACGCTGGTGCCCCCCTGCATCTCGCACGCCGCGGCCGTCATCGAAGCGCTTCTGGCCGCCGAACAGGGCGTCAGGAATATCACCGTCGGCTACGGTCAGTGCGGCAATCTTGTGCAGGATATCGCCGCCATCCACACACTGGAAGAATTGACCGACGAATATCTGCACAAATACGGCTACAATGATGTAACGGTCACAACCGTTCTGCATCAGTGGATGGGCGGCTTCCCCGAGGACGAAGCCAAGGCCTTTGGCGTGATCTCGATGGGCTCTTTGATCGCCGCGCTGTCCAAGGCCACCAAGGTCATCGTCAAGACCCCGCACGAGGCCGTGGGCATCCCCACGATGGAAGCCAACGCCGAGGGCCTGCGCTGCACCAAGCAGGTGGTCAATATGCTGCGCGACCAAACGTACGTTGGCCAGGATCTGGAAAACGAAAAGGAAATCATCCGTCAGGAAACCCGCGCGATCATCGACAAGTGCTTTGAGCTTGGCGGCGGCGATATCGCCGTCGGCGTGTGCCGCGGCGTAGAATCCGGCGCGCTGGATGTGCCCTTTGCCCCCTGCCGTTTCAATGCCGGCCTCATGCTCCCCGCCCGTGACAACAACGGCGCCGTGCGCATCCTGAACTTTGGCAACCTGCCCTTCAGCCAGGAGCTGAAGGACTTCCACATTGCCAAGATCGAAGAACGCGCCGCCCACGAAAAGCGCAAGGCCTCCTTCCAGATGGTTATCGACGACGTATACGCCATCGGCAAGGGCTACCTTGTCGGCAGACCGCGCTAAACAGATACGGAGGAAAAAGCCATGAAAATTATTGATGTTGTATGCTCCCGCGGCCGTACGGGCTTTTACTTTGACGATCAGCGCGCTATCAAGCAGGGCGCCGGCCATGACGGCACCTTTTATGTGGGCGCGCCTGCGACGCCGGGCTTCCGCGCCATCCGCCAGGCTGGCGAAGCCATTTCCGTCATGCTCATTCTGGAAGACGGCCAGATCGCCTGGGGCGACTGCGCTGCCGTGCAGTATTCCGGCGCCGGCGGCCGCGATCCCCTCTTCCTCGCCGAGGAATTTATCCCCCTGATCGAAAAGCATATCAAGCCTGAGCTTATCGGCAAAGAGGCGGAGAATTTCCGCAAGCTCGCCGCCGATATGGAAGCGATTGAGATTGACGGCAAGCGCCTGCACACCGCCATCCGCTACGGCGTATCCCAGGCGCTGCTGGACGCCGTTGCCAAGGCCACGGGCCGGCTGATGTGCGAAGTCGTCGCCGATGAATACGGCTGCGAGGTTGCCACGCAGCCCATCGCCATCTTCACCCAGTCGGGCGACGCCAGATACGACAACGCCGACAAAATGATCATCAAGGGCGCGCAGGTGCTGCCCCACGCGCTGATCAACCACGTGGAAACCAAGCTTGGCAAGGATGGCGAAAAGCTCAAGGAATACGTGGCCTGGCTGCGCGACCGCATTTTGACTTTCCGCACCGACGACAGCTACGCGCCCGTCATGCATATTGACTGCTACGGCACCATCGGCCAAATCTTCGGCAACAAGAATTACGCCGCCATGGCGGATTATATCGAAGAGCTCGGCCGCATCGCCAAGCCCTTCCTGCTGCGCATCGAAGGCCCCATGGACTGCGACAGCACCCGCGAAGCACAGATCGAGGCACTCGCCGGTCTGACAAAGGAACTGGACAACCGCGGCTGCGATGTGGAGCTGGTAGCCGATGAATGGTGCAATACCCTCGAAGACATCAAGCTCTTTGCCGATCACAAGGCCGGCCACATGGTGCAGATCAAGACGCCCGACCTTGGCGGCGTGAACAACACCATCGAAGCCGTGCTCTACTGCAAGGAAAAGGGCATCGGCGCCTATCAGGGCGGCACCTGCAATGAGACCGACCGCAGCGCGCAAGTATGCGTGCACTGCGCCATGGCTTCGCAGCCCGTGCAGATTCTCGCCAAGCCCGGCATGGGCGTGGACGAAGGCTTCATGATCGTTTATAACGAAATGGAGCGCATCCTCGCCGTACGCCGCGCCAAAGCCGCGCTGAAAAAGTAAGCCGTATCAATAAAGAAGCCGGGAAACGCTCTCCGTTTCCCGGTTTCTTTCTTTATTTTGGTTCAGCCGAAAATAACAAACATACCCACAATCATGCCGCCAATTGCCGCAAAGGCCGGCAGCTTGCTGTGATACATGAGGATGGACTGCGGCAGGATTTCACCAAACACCACATAAAGCATTGCGCCGCTGGCAAAACCAAGGCTCATCGCCAGACCAACCGCACCGATGTCTCCAATCAGGTAGCCAAGCAGCGCGCCCAGCATCGTCGGCGCGCCCGAAAGCGCCGTCAGCAGCACAGCCTTCCACTTGCTCATGCCACCGCTGATCAGCGGTACCGAAACCGCCATGCCCTCCGGGATATTATGCAAGCCGATCAGCACCGCCAGAATCAGCGCAGAGCTGCCCATCACGCCGCCATTGCTGGCGTAGGACGCGCCGATGGTCATGCCCTCGGGCACATTGTGCAGTGCAATCGCACAGGCCATGACAACGCCGGCAACAAACAGACCAAAGCGGTTGTTCTTGTCCGCCTGATGATGTTCAAAATGATTGCTGTGAATCAATTCATCCAGGTCATCCGCTGTCTGCGGGTGCGCTTCATCAATGTGCGGCACTTCGGGATTTGTCTTTTTATCAATCCAATAATTGAGCGCATAAATAATAACCACGCCCAACGCAACAGCCGCGCTTACCACCGTCACGCCAACCTCCGTGGCAATGGCCTCCGTAATCAGATCACAGCAGACCACGCTGAGCATCACACCGCCGGCAAAGCTGAGCAGCAGGCTGACCATCCTGTTGGAGTCCTTTTGCATCAGCGCGCCAACCAGACCGCCAAGGCCCGTTCCGCCCACGCCGGCAATCGCCGTGGTGAGCAGCAAAGTTTCAATAATACCCGTAATGATCCCTCCGCATCTTTTGTGCCGCAGCGGCATGTGCTTCCTGATTTTTCCTTTTGCATCATATCATATCCATATATAGAATACAACAGGATACGCCGCCGTTCCCGTTATTCCGTCATATTCCTTATGGACATTTTCTGCAGCCATGCGATATAATAGGTACAATCACCCCGACTGCAGAAGGAGAAAGACAAAAATGAACAAGGATTTGCTCCAATCCCAGCAGCTTTGGATCCGCGAGGAACTCGCCCGCTGTGCCGATTTCTGGGTAAAAAACGGCTGGGATCATGAATTTGGCGGCGTATACACCTGCCTTGACCGCTATGGAAAAATCTACTCCACCGACAAGAGCGTGTGGATGCAGGGCCGCTGCGCGTGGACCTTCTCTTACCTGTGCCATGTGTACGGGGTAAAGCAGGAGTGGCTTAACTTTGCCAAGAGCTGCCTTGATTTCATGGAAGCGCACTGCATCAACCGCGATTGCGGCAACCGCATGTATTTCACCGTCACCGCGGATGGTCAGCCGCTGCGCCAGCGCCGCTATTTCTTCTCCGAGGGCTTCTACGCCGTGGCAAACGCCGAATATTATGCCGTTACCGACGAAAAGGTACATCTGGAGCGCGCCCGCGCCGCCTACAATCTGTTCTGGCAATTGTATCAGGGGCTGCTTGAAGATCCCACCGGCATGGGCCCCAAGACCATCCCCGAAACCCGCAGCGGCCGCGGTCTGGCGCTGCCGATGATTTATCTTAACATCTGCTCCGTCCTGCGCCGCTGTGATCCCGAAAACACCGCTGAATACGACGAGCGCTCCAAGGTGTGCGTGCACGATATTTTTGCCTATCATCACAAGCCCGAGCTTGGCTGCACGCTGGAGAACGTCGGCCCGAACGGCGAATTCCGCGGCGATGTAACGGAAGGCCGCATCGTCAACCCCGGCCATGACATCGAATGCAGCTGGTTCCTGATGGAATACGCCAATCACTGCGGCGACAAGGAACTGCATGGGAAGGCGCAGAACATCTTCAACTACGCCATCAACGCCGGCTGGGACAATGAATTCGGCGGCCTGCTCTACTTTATCGACTGCAAGGGTCTGCCGCCCGAAGCCTACGAGCATGACATGAAGCTTTGGTGGCCGCACAACGAAATCCTCATCGCCTCCATGATGGCCTACCGCGACACGGGCAATGAAGCCTACTACAACTGGTTCACTCAAACGCTCGACTATTGCAAACAGGTATTCAGCGATCCCGAAAACGGCGAATGGTACGGCTATCTGCGCCGCGACGGCAAACCCACCATGCCCTCCACCAAGGGCAGCACCTTCAAGGGCCCCTTCCATCTGCCGCGCTGCCTGTGCATGGTAGATCA
>JAZQXQ010000289.1:0-3266 GCA_045632965.1 Clostridia bacterium | reverse complement strand
GGCGGAAATCACCTTCACCTACAATGCCTATATGGGCTTTGCGGAAGAGGAAATGAAGGTGCGCATTACCTACGACGGCAAGGACAGCGGCAAAACGCTGGAGATCAGGGATGAAAACGGCAACGTACTGGGGGAAAGGATGCTGAATACCTCCAAGGGTTACTGGAACATCGCTGTTGCCATGCCGGCCGATATTGTGCCGGGCACGCAGATTACGCTGCACTGGCAGGGTGATGATACGGTGATCGATACCGCTTTGCTGGCGGTGGAGACGCGCCCGGGCTATTCCATCACGCGCGTGGACCGCGATGACAAAAAGATTGCCATCACCTTTGATGCGGCCAACGCAGCCGCCAAGACGGCTGAGATTCTGGACGTATTGGACAAGCACGGCGCCAAGTGCACCTTCTTTGTCATCGGCCGCTATGTGGTGAACACCCCCGATCTCGTGCGCGAAATTGAAGCGCGCGGCCATGAGGTGGCGGGCCACAGCTGGGATCATCCGGAGATGCCCTCGCTTAACAACGATCAGATCCTGACGGATTTTTCCAAGATCAGCGAGGCGTTTATCGAGGTGCTGGGCCATGACGTGACGCTCTACCGTCCGCCGAGCGGATCTTCCACGCAGCGCGACCGCGCGATTGCCAGAGCCCTGGGGCAGGAAGTGATCAAGTGGACGGTTGATTCCCGCGACGGCTTTAAGGATACGACGCTCAATACTGTCATCAAGCGCGTGCAGAACAATGTGAAATCCGGCGATATTGTGCTGATGCACGTATACGGGCAGCATACGATCGCGGCGCTGGAGACGCTTTTGCCCTGGTATATGGACCAGGGATACGAATTTGTAACGGTGAGCGATCTGCTGCTTGAGGGCGATACGGTGATCGATACCGAGGGCGTACAGCAATATCGCACGGAAAAACCGTAAAAAATCAGCGAAAATGAGGAAAAAGTTGCTTTCTCCTCTTCCTTTACGGCGCTATCTGTGATAAAATCAAACGTGGTATTTTATCCTGTACCGACTTATTGGAGGAACGTATGGACCGTACCGAAAGATTGTTTGCCAGGTTGCCGGAAAATTCTGCGGCGCTTGTGCACAATCCCAGCAATATTTTTTATCTCAGCGGCTACACCGGCGAAGGGCTTTTGCTGGTGGCTCCCGGGCTCAAGGCCGTGATTACGGACTTCCGCTATGTGGAAGCGGCGGAGAAGCAGTGCCCTGAATTTGAAATCCATTCCATCCGCGCGGGCGTCGGCCATGTGAAGCTGGCGGCCGAACTGCTGGAAAAGAAGGGCATCAGCAATCTTCTTTTTGAAGACAACATCGTGACCGTGCGCGCCATGCGCGATATGCAGAAGGTGATGCCTGAAAACATGACCTTTGAGCCGCTTGATTTTGCGGTGGAAGCGCTGCGTACGGTAAAGGATGAAGAAGAACTCAAGGCGATTCAGCACGCCTGCGATATCACCTGCGAGGCGTTTGAATACATCTGCGGCTTTATCAAGCCCGGCATGACCGAGCGCGAAGTGCAATTGGCGCTTGACAACAAAATGCTGGAGCTGGGCGCGCAGAGCACGGCCTTCAGCACCATCATCGCCTCCGGCGAAAACGGCAGCCTGCCGCACGCTGTGCCCGGCGAGCGCGTGATTCGGACGGGCGATCTGGTGACGATGGACTTTGGCGCCAAGGTGGACGGCTACTGCTCGGACATGACCCGCACGGTTGCGGTGGGCGAGCCCTCCGCTAAGCTTCGTGAAATCTACGACATCGTTCTGCGCGCGCAGGAAGCGGCGCAGGCGGCTCTGGCCCCCGGCAAGAATTGCGCCGATATGGACAAGGTTGCCCGCGATATCATTGCGGAAGCGGGCTACGGCGAATGCTTCGGTCACAGCCTGGGCCACGGTGTGGGCATTGATATCCATGAGGAGCCGCGCCTTTCTTCCCGTTCGACGGACGTTCTCGCCCCCGGCCATATCGTGACCGTGGAGCCCGGCATCTATGTGCCCGGCCTTGGCGGCGTGCGCATCGAAAACACCTGCGTCATCACCGATGACGGCTACCGCGCTCTTTGCAGTGCATCCAAGGAACTGCGCATCCTGTAATGTGCAGCCTTTTGCAGCATACAATACTAAACATTGGAGGAATGAACAATGATTACTGCTGGCGATTTCAAAAAGGGCATTACCGTTGAATGGGATGGCGGCGTGTGGACCATCGTGGACTTCCAGCACGTTAAGCCCGGTAAGGGCGCTGCCTTCGTCCGCACCAAGATCAAGAATATCATGACCGGCGCTGTGGTGGAACGCTCCTTCAACCCCACCGACAAGATGCCCAAGGCCATCATCGAAACCAAGGAAATGGAATATCTGTACAACGATGGCGAACTGTACTACTTCATGGATCCCGAGACCTATGAGCAGATGCCCCTGAACTACAGCCAGGTGGAAGAAGCCATCCAGTTCGTGAAGGAAAACACCAACGTGCAGATCCGCTTCTTCAAGGGCAGCGCGTTCTCCGTTGAAGCGCCCAACTTTGTTGAGCTGGAAGTCACCCAGACTGAGCCTGGCTTCAAGGGCGACACCGCCACCAACAACTTCAAGCCCGCCACTCTGGAGACCGGCTACGAGCTGCAGGTGCCCCTGTTCATCAACATCGGTGACAAGATCAAGATCGATACCCGCTCCGGTGAATATCTGTCCCGCGCGTAAGTATCTGAATTAAAGGAGTTATCATGAGCAATATCAATGATCGCGTTGCGTACCTGCGCGGCCTGGCCGAAGGCATGAAGCTGACCGACGAAACCAACGAAGGCAAGCTGCTGCTCAAGATCCTCGAAGTGCTGACCGACATGGCGGACGAACTGACCGCCCTGCGCAATGACTATGAAGAGCTGGATGAGTATGTAGAGTCCATCGACGACGATCTGGCCGATATGGAAGAAACCCTCTTTGTCGATGAAGACGAAGAAGAGGGCTGCGGCGGCTGCTGCTCCTGCCACTGCGGCGATGACGACGACGATGAAGACGACGATGACGATCAGCTGGTCGAATATGCCTGCCCCCACTGCGGCAACGAAGTGACCTTTGAAATCGACGGTTTCGATTTTGAAGAAGAAAATCTTTGCCCTGCTTGCGGCAAGCCCCTGTTCCCCGATGACGAGGAAGAGGAATAATTGAAAACAAAAGAAGAGGCCGTCCTTTTGGATTGGCCTTTTCTTTGTCATGAGGAAATATGCAACAGAAAAAAAGGCTGCTGGCCCGCA
>JAZQXQ010000288.1:0-3497 GCA_045632965.1 Clostridia bacterium | reverse complement strand
CCCAGACCGCCGTTGCCCAGCGCCGCGTCCTCGATATCTTCCATATCGGCCAGACACGCGCCGCGCACGGCCATCAGCTGTTCGATTTCATCGTAAATGCCAAGGCACACCAGATTGTTGTGCCACAATCTTCCCAGCAGGAATTCTGCGCTGATATACGCCGCGCGGCGCTCGCTGCGCAGCAGCATTTCATCCTCATCCCACTTTTCGGCGATGGCCATCTGCACGGCCTGGCCCAGCGCCGCGTGAATCTGGAAGCCCCTGGCGTGTTTGAGCGCCACATGATAGTGCGCACGCAGCAGTCGCTCGGTATCGGAGACGATCTGCAGGCAATTGAGTTCGTAATTCAAAAAATTCACAGCCTTTCGCATTTTTCGTTGAGAGCGCGCAGTTTTTTCGCGTTCTCGGGATTGATATCTTCATTTTTGATACGGAAGCGCCAGTTGTTGCCGCCCACCGTGCCGGGGGTGTTCATGCGGCGCTCGGAGCCGAGATGCAGCACATCCCACATGGGCACAACGGCGGTATCGGCAGGGCCCATGAAGACCACTTCCATCATCTTGTCGCAGATGGTGTCGTCATTCACGTCGCCCAGCTCTTCGCCAACGCCCCACTTCTGCTCATCGGTCAGGCTCTGCCACCAGCCAAGGGTGGTATCGTTATCGTGCGTGCCGGTGTACGCCACGCAGTTTTTTACGTGGTTTTTCAGGATATGCGGGTTGGTCTCGTCCTTATCAAAGCCAAACTGCATCACCTTCATGCCCGGATAGCCGCAGCCCTTGAGCAGCGCGCGCACGCGGTCGTTGACCGCGCCCAGGTCTTCGGCGACAACGTCCAGCTCGGGGATATCCTTTTTCACCTTCTTGAAGAAGTCCAGACCCGGGCCCACGATCCAGCGGCCCTTGCGCGCGTTGGGAGCGCCCGCAGCCACGGAATAATAGTTGGCAAAACCGATGAAGTGGTCGATGCGCACGCGGTCAAACAGCTGCGCCATGCCGCGCAGACGATCCATCCAGAAGGCGTAGCCGCGGCGCTTTAAGTGCGTCCAGCGGTACAGGGGATTGCCCCAGAGCTGACCGTCCCCGCTGAAATAATCCGGCGGCACGCCGGCCACGCGGCGGGGATGGCATTCTTCGTCCAGCTGGAAATACTCCGCGTTCGCCCACACATCGGAGGAATCCTCCGCCACATAGATGGGCATATCGCCGAGGATAATGATATTTTTGCTGTGCGCATATTCCCGCAGCGCGTCCCACTGACGGCGGAACAGGTACTGCAAGAACATCTGATAGCGCACTTCCTCGATCAGTTCGCGCTCGTACTTTTCCATCGCTTCCGCCTTGCGCAGACGGATATCCTGATCGGGCCACTCCATCCAGGAGATATTGCCAAAGTGCAGCTTCACCGCCACAAACAGCGCATAGTCATGCAGCCACGGCCACTGATTCTGCCACGCCTCAAAGGCGTTTTCGGCCACCAGCTTTTCGCGCGCGTTGGCGTATACTTTGCGCAATTCCTTATCCTTGGTTTCACGCAAGCGCTCAAAATCGGCATAGCCCGTCTGCTCCGCCTTGGGAGAAACGTAATCGGGCAAAAGCCCTTCCTCATGCAGTGTTTCCAGATCGATCATATTGGCATTGCCCGCCAGCGCACACGCGCTCTGGTAGGGCGATTCGCCGTAGCCCGTGGGACCGACCGGCAGCACCTGCCACACGCGCATACCGGCGTCATGCAGGAAATCGACAAACTGCCGCGCAGTTTTGCCCAGCGTGCCCACATATTCCTCGCCGGGCAGGGACGTGATATGAAGCAATACACCGCCCTGGCGCAAATTCTTTTCAGACATAAAAAAAGCCTCCTGATGAGATTTTTTCATTTTATTATATCGAAAAAACGGGGATATGTAAAGAGGAACGGCAGATAACGCCGTCTGCGGCCGATTGCACCTCTGCGGGCAGTGCCCGCAGGCAGCGTTATCCCTCATATCAGTCAAATTCAAACCTTTTCACTTTTCCCTCTTTTTGTGATATTTTGCTTGTAGAAGGAGGTGTTTTCCTTTGTCAACAACCACCTATAAATGCCCCTCCTGCGGCTCGCCGCTTGTATGGGGCGGGGAGGGTCTCACCTGCGAGGCCTGCAGCAACAAATATAAAGCCGAGGATATGCAGGCCTATGCCGACGCGCTTGAAAAGGATCAGCGCGAAAGCCGCATGGATTGGCAGGGCTTTGAAAATCACGCGCAGTTTGAGGGCGAGGAAGCGCAGAAAATGCGCCTGTTCAATTGCACCACCTGCGGCGCAGAGGTGATGACGGACGAAAATACCGCCGCCACCCGCTGCGTGTATTGCGGCAGCCCGGCGCTCATTCCCGAACGCTTTGAGGGCGGCCTTCGCCCCGACGCGGTAATTCCCTTCCTCGTTCCCCGCGAGGAGGCCGAAAAAAAGCTGCGCGCGCACTTTGACGGTAAAAAGCTTTTGCCCGATGATTTCATCCGCTCCTGCCGCGTGGAGGAAGTGACGGGCCTGTACGTGCCTTATTTCCTCTTTGACTGCGAGGCCGACGCGCGCATGACCTATCGCACCACGCGCGTGCGCACGCGCCGGCAGGGCGATTATATGGTGACCCGCACCAGCCATTATTACGTGGAGCGCGAGGGCGAAGTGACGTTTGCGCGCATCCCGGTGGACGCCTCCTCGCGCGTGAACAACGTGCTGACCGAGGCCGTGGAGCCCTTTGATTTTGACGCGCTGTGCGATTTCAAAATGCCCTACATGGCGGGCTATCAGGCGGATAAATACGACGAAACGATCGAAAACTGCACGCCGCGCGTCAATGAGCGCGTGACGGAAACCACGGTAAACGCCTTCCGCGACACCGTGCAGGGCTATGTATCGGTAACGCCCGCACAGCAAAAAATCAACCTCACCCGCGGGCAGACGCGCTATGTGCTGCTGCCGGTGTGGCTGCTCACGGTGCGCTACGGAGAAAACAGCTTCCCCTTTGCCGTTAACGGTCAAACGGGCAAATTGATTGGCGAACTGCCGGTGGATAAGAAAAAATACCGGCTGATGAAACTGGGCCTGTGCGCGGGCATCACGGCGGCGATCTTTGTGATTCTGTCGCTGCTGGGCGTGTAAGGAGGCAATATGATGAAAAAGATTCTCTGCATCCTTCTGCTGTCCTTCCTGCTCCTGCCCGCCTTCGCCGCGCCTGCGCGCGTGGCGGATAACGCCAATCTTCTCACCGCTGCGGATGAGCAATCGCTCCTCCAGCGCGCCGATGAATTGTCCATTAAGCACGGTCTTGATATCATCATCGCCACCACCAACGATTCCCGCGGCATGGTGCTGGGCGATTACGCGGCGGATCTGGTGGATTACAACGCTTTCAGCACGGATAACATCATCCTCGTTGTGGCCATGGATCAGCGAAAATATGTGTGCGTGACCACGGGCTACGGCATCAACGCCTTTACCGATTACGGGCTGGAGACGATC
>JAZQXQ010000287.1:0-1502 GCA_045632965.1 Clostridia bacterium | reverse complement strand
CACAGCTTCGTCCACGCCGTCCACCGCGCAGGGCAGTGTACCGTCCGGGCGCAGCAGCAGATTGACGCGCAGCGCGCGCGTCACCGGCTCAGAAAGAGACTTTTCATACGCAAAAAAGCCTGCTTCACCGAGCAGGCGTGTCATTTGATCGATATATGCTTGGGGCAGTGAATTCATAGCGCCTCTTTTTCTTCAAATGCGTTATCAAATACCCGCACGGCGCAAAGACGCCTGCGGTCGTCGATACCGGATTCCACGACATACATCCGCCCGATGGAGCAGGAAGAATTGAACACGGATTCCGTCGTTGTCAGAATACAGAAAATATTGCGCGACGCACGGGAGAGCATATTGCGGAACACCACATTGGGCGGCTCCATGCCCTCCTGCCGGATCTTCTGGGCAAACCGGCGATAGGCCGTGTTGGCCTTGGCCGCGTTATGGAAGACGTCCGGCGAAAGCGTGAGCGTGCAGAGATTCCCTTCAATCATGCTGGACGTGCGATAACGGCCAGTCCACGGCTTGTCCTCCGGCCAAGCGATGATCTCGACCACAGCCTTCTCGGGTTCGATGGTACGCACCTGCTCTACCTCCCCTCGCAACCGGCATGCACCGGCCGCTTCGCCGGCAAAGCGCCCCTGCGCCCCACGCCTATGCCCGGGGCGGACACGCTTGCATGCAAGATTTCCGTCACAAGACAACATATCCAACAATTGTATATTGATTATAACATATTGCCAATCTTTACGGCAACACAAAACCTGTAATTGCCAAGATTTTTCTCAGTAATTATTTAATCTCCTGCGCCGCACACAGCGCCGCGATGCAGCCTTCGCCCACGGCCTTGGCCACCTGCAGCGGCAGACCCGTGCAGTCTCCGGCTGCAAATACGCCCGGCAGATTGGTTTTCATTTGCCTGTCCACGCGGATAAACGCACCATCCATTTCAAGGCCCGGCATCAGGGAGGACAGCGCCATCGCTTCGCGGAAGATGAACACGCCGTCAAAGGGCATTTCCTCACCGCCGGCAATCAGGCCACTCGCGCGCATTTCGCCGGTGATGGCCGTAACCGTTTCACCGCGCACCTCGATGCCCCTGTCCAGCTCCTCATCCGGCTTGCCGAAGTAGGTCACCGACTGGCAAAGGCCCGCCAGAAAATTCGCCTCCGGCACAGCCTCTGCGCCCGCGCCGATGACCGCCACGCGCTTGCCGCGATAGAGCATGCCGTCGCAGGTGCCGCAATAGCTCACGCCGCGGCCCAGCAGCCTCTCCTCGCCATCCAGCAGCTTGGGCTGCTTGGCGCCGGTGGCCAGGATCACCTTGCGCGCCTCAATAAAATCCGCACCCAGCGACAGGGCGAAGCTCTCACCCATGCTGATCACCTGATGCACCACGCCGCCGCGCAGCTCGGCGCCCATGGCCACGGCCTGCTCGGCCATGCAGGCGAGCATCTCCCGGCCGGAGACGCCGGGCATTCCGGGATAATTCTCGATACATTCCG
>JAZQXQ010000286.1:0-3795 GCA_045632965.1 Clostridia bacterium | reverse complement strand
ATATATGATGAAATAAAATTGCTTCTTGTGCAGAAAGGCAAAGGACGGCATGGCCGAAAGTCCGCCGCGCAGCGATACTGCCGAGCGCTCATGACAAACATAATGTCCGGCCGCACAATTCCGCCCCCTTTGCATACTTTTTTTCATTTTACCACTAATACAAACGAAATACAAGCACAAAACATGCATTCTTTTTTTATTTTATTATGTCCGTACATACTATGTATTTTTACCCATAATTATCACAAGACGCACACAACGCGTCTCCGTGCAAAAAGCGACGCCCGCTTCATGGCAAAAAACCCAAACATCATGTATCATAAATCCCTTGCCATAAGCGCCTTATGCTGGTAAAATGATGACATGCCATCCGAAACAACCGGTAATTTCATGACGTGGAGGACAAAACAATGCCTGATTTTGAATTAAACAGCCTGAATAATCCCCATTTTGAACGTACAGGATGTATGATCGTCCCCTCTCCGCTGGGCGGGGAAGCGCTGCAGTTCAATAATACCAATACGGATTTTGCCGCCGACTATCTCACCGGCCAAATGCAGCTGCCTGAGGGCGATTTTTCCGTGCAGCTTTTCCTGCGCACCTATGCCAGCGGCTGCAACGGCATCCCCCTGCCCGAAGGCACGCTGCCCAAGGGTGATGCGCCCATCGATCCTGCCAAGCGCAGCCTGCAGCAGACGCTTTACGGCGGCGCCATCCTTGCCAACTGCCCCTGCCGCGTGTATTCCACCGGTTTCAGCATCCAGTGCAACCAGCCGCAGTCCTATCTGACGGTCAATTTCCAGACCGAAAAGATGGCTGAGCCCATCACGCTGCGCGGCATGCGCCAGCCCTGCGACGACGCCTGGCACCTGCTCACCGTCACCGTCAAGCGCGACGGCCTGATGAGCGTGTATTGCGACGATCATCTGCTCAAATCTGCCGATATCTCCGCCCACAACGGCGAATCGCTGGGCAATACGCCCGTTTTCATCGGCTGCGACAGCATGAAGCTCTACGGCCTTGGCAAGGTGGATCTTGCGCACCTTGAAATCAAGCACAATGCCATTGAAGAAGCGCAGATTGCTGCTGCCTTCCGGCAGCTTGCCGTACAGATGCTGTGCGAGGAAATCAAAGGAAGAAAGCTGAACGAATGCCCCGTCTTTGAGCAGGAAAACATCGCCAAACTGCTGGAAAAAGTAGAAAAAACGCTTGAAATCCTGCCCAAAAGCAAGGATTTTGTCACCCTTTACAGCGAGCTGAAAGCTGCGTATGAGGACGCGCTGCTGCACACGGCTGCCCCCGATCTCAAGCTCCTGGTGCTCGCCGACACGCACTGCGCCGAGCCCGAGGACGGCCGCACCATCTCCTATTGCAACGCGCTCAAATGGGCGCAGGAAATGAACGTGGACGCCATGCTCCACGCCGGCGACTACTCCCAGTACGGCCGCGAGTGCGATTTTGCCGGCTTCTGGGATGCCATGCGTCAGCATTTCAGCAACAAGCCCTTCTTCCTCACCGTCGGCAACCACGAAACGCTGCATAACGACGCCAAGACGCTCTGCAAACGCCAGTGCGACTGGCTGCGCGAATTCAACATGGTCAGCGAAGACCATGACCAATTGTACTATGAAGGCGAAGTCAACGGCCATCACGTGCTGGTGCTCGCCCAGTATTACGATTATGAAGTCACGGGCTACAAGCGCATGTGGCAGTTTGCCGGCCATATCAAGCAGCAGCAAATGGATTGGATCCGCGAAAAGGTGAACGCCTACTGCGGCCAGGGAAAGCCCGTATTCCTCGTCATTCACAACGCTCACGGCCCGCTGCTCAGGGAGCAGGCCGGAGGCTGCTGCTCGCACGATTCGATCATCCTGCGCGGCGATGAGCTGTACGACATCCTGCGCGATCACAAGGACGTGATCCTCTGCACAGGCCATGTCCACCACGGTCTCGGTGCCGTTTCCGGTCTTTTCCCCGTTGATGGATATCATGTATTGGACATTCCCGGCTTCAAAGGCTCTGCCTACGGCCGCGGCATCGATGAAAACGCCCTGCCCTCCGGCAAAAGCAATGTAGGTTATTTTGCCTATGTGTTTGGCCGCACCATCCTTCTGCGCGCGGTTGATTTTGCCACCATGGAATGGCTGCCCACCTACGATCAAATCGTCACTCTGCCCTGATTTTTCCACGATATCAAAGGAGAATGCACCATGCCGCTTTATGATAAGGTTCTCAAATCCATGCAGGAAAAAATCCGCACAGGCGAATGGGCTGCGGGGGAAATGATCCCCCGCGAGGTCGATCTGTGCGCCATGTATGACGTATCCCGCTCGACCATCCGCATGGCGATGTCCCGCCTGGTGGACGCCGGCGCGCTCACGCGTGTCAAGGGCATGGGCACGTACGTGACGGGCAAGCAGAAGCTGGAAAGCTCCTCGCTGTTCATCACCAGCTTTGCGCAGGAGCTGGAAGGCCGCGGCCTTACCCCCTGCACGGAGCTTCTCACCTTCTGCACCGTGCCCGCCGTGCCCGAAATCAACGCCGCGCTGCAGCTTGCGCCCACGGAAAGATTGCTCAAAATCACCCGCCTTCGCTATGTAAAGGATAATTTTGAACGCGGGCCGCTGGTGTTGTCCACCTCGCATTTCGCCGCGCGCTTCTTTGATCTGATGCAGGACGCCGATCTTGAAAAATCGCCGCTTTATTCCATATTGCTCGAGCGCGGTTACACCCGCCGCACCTTTGAAAAGAATCTCACCGCCCGCGTCCTCACCGACCGCGAGAGCCACATGATGGGCGTGCCCACGGGCGCGCTGGCCATCCTCATCACCTCTGTCTCCTGGGATCAGAACAAAAAGCCGCTGGAATATTCCTCCAGCCTCTATCCCATCGACAAAAACGATTTTGCCCTGCGCATTACCATCTGATGTCGTTTTTTTCATTGTACAGGCAGGGGACATTTTATCCAGAACGCACAAATTTCCTCTTGACAATATGTTCGTACATGCTTATACTAATTACAGAAACGAAGTTTTCTACTTCACCGGCAGCCACACATTTCCGTAAAATATGAAGCCCGCTTGACTTCACACTGAACCTTTCCTGTCATAAGCGGGTTCTTTTATACTTTGGTGGCTGCTTCAAATTGAGGAGGAACGCATGAGTACCACACGTGACCTGGCATACAGCCGTCTGCCGCTGGGTGAGCGCATCAAGCGCACGCTCTACCGCTGGTGGCCGCTGTATCTGATGCTCATTCCCGGCATCGTCTTCTTTGCGGTATACAAGTATGCCCCCATGGGCGGCCTTGTGCTGGCCTTTAAGAACTTCAAGGTTAAAAAAGGTATCTGGGGCAGCCCCTGGGCCGATCCCTGGTACAAGTACTTCCAGCAGTTCTTCAAGAGTCCGGCCAACCGCAACGTTATCGCCAACACCATTTCCATCAGTCTGTGGAAATTGTTCGTGGGCATGTTCCCCTCGCTGATTTTCGCCTTGGCCGTTTCCGAGTGCCGTCACCGCAATTTCGCCCGCGTGGTGCAGACCGTCTCTTATCTGCCCCACTTCCTCTCCTGGGTTGTTGTGTACGGTATCGCCACCGCCATGCTCTCTGTCAACCGCGGCGTTGTCAATGACATCATCAAGAAGCTGGGCGGCGAGGCCATCCCCTTCCTCAACTCCAACAAATACTTCCAGGGCGTTATCATCGGTACCGACCTGTGGAAGGGCCTGGGCTGGGGCGCCATCACGTACCTGGCAGCCATCATGGGCATTGATACCTCGCTGTACGAGGCTGCC
>JAZQXQ010000285.1:0-4340 GCA_045632965.1 Clostridia bacterium | reverse complement strand
GCGCGAGAATGATCCGCCGCGGCGATGCGCTGGGCGTACAGATGGCGGTGCTCAATTCGCTGTCGTCAGAGAATGTGCCTGCTTGTCCCAGATGCGGAACGACGGTTGATACTTTGCAAAAGACGGGGCGCATGGGCTGCGCAGCCTGCTATCGCGCCTTTGGCGAAGCGACGGAAGAACTGCTCAAAAAGCTCAACGGTACCGAGCGGCAGATGGCAGAAACAATTGCGGAAGCGCCTGTTATCAGCGATACGCAGAAGAAAATCAACAGTCTGCGCGATGAACTGGCGCAGGCGGTAAGCGTGGAAAACTACGAACGCGCGGCGTCGCTCAGAGATGAAATCAATGCGCTTACCTTGCAGGCGGAAGAGGAGGCGCAGGGATGAGAGATTATCTTTTGCACACCTGCGTGCGTCTGCATGTGAATTTTGCCGACCTGCCTTTTCATGCCGACCGAGATGAAGCGGTGGCGCAGAAGGTAACGGATCGCGTGAGCAATGCGCTGCACCGGGCGGGCGATGCTTATGCGTATCTTTTGCCCAACGGCATGGCGGAGGAAAAGAAAAAAAGCCTGCAGGAACGCGCGTTATTGCATCCGGATACCGACATTGCGCCGTATTCCGTATTGTATCTGCGCATGGATGAAGCGCTGAGCGTGCAAACTGCATTAAGCGATCATGTGGTGATAGCAGCCGGCGGCGAGGGCGATCAGCTGCAAAAATCGCTTCTTGCCGCCAGACAGGTGCGTATGCAGATGGGGAAGGAAAGCCTGCTGGCGCGCGATGAGGAATACGGCTATCTGACGGCGCATCCCTGCGATGCCGGAACGGGCATGCGCGCGTCTGCGCTTGTGCATCTGCCGATGCTGCAACTGGCGCGGCAGACGGATAAAATGGTGAAAATGCTGGGCGAGAAGGGCGCTGTGCTGCGTCCCTTTAGTGGAGAAATCGGCAAGGTGCAGGGCAGTCTGTTTGTGATTGAAAACCGCGCGTCGCTTGGCAAAAGCGCGCAGGAGCGCGCGGATGAAGTGCTTTCCTGCGCAGAGCATGTATTGAACGTCGAGCGCCGCTGCCGTGAAGCAGCCAAGGAAAAAGGTGACGTGGGCGTTTACGACGCAATCTGGCGCGCGTACGGTATTGCGCGCTATGCAAGGCGGCTTTCGTGCCTTGATGCGCGCAATATCTGGTCGTCGTTGACGCTGGGCAAGGATATTGGCGCGCTTGAAGTAGAAGAAAACGTGCTGGACGATCTGTGGAAGCTTTCGCAGGGCATGCGCGCAGGAGACGCGGCAGAAATGAATCATCCGGATATTCTGCGCGCACAGCGCGTACGTTTTCTTTTGAATGGAGGAAACTAAATGGCGATTTATGCAAAATTTAATGAAAGAGCGCAGCGCGTATTGTCTTTGGCGCAGAAGGAAGCGCAGAACATGCGGCATTCCTTTGTGGGCACGGAGCACATGCTGCTGGCGCTGATTACACAGGCGCGGGACGATGTGCCCGATCTGCCGGAAAACATGACGGAGGACGCCGTGCGCTCTGCCATCCGTATTTTTATCGGTCAGGGAACGGGCCTGCAAAATCCCATGGAGCTGACGCCGCGTGCCAAGAAGCTATTGGAAAACAGCGTGCGCGAGGCGCAGCGGCTGGGGCATCCGTATGTGACAAGCGCGCATCTGTGGCTGGCGCTGCTGAGTGAAAGCGAAGGTGTAGCGGCTCGTATTCTTACCACGCCCAGCTGTGATCGGGAAAAGCTGCGGCAGAGCGTATTGCAAAAGCTGCGCAGCGAAAAGATTGTCAATAATAAGCAATCGGCGGAAGATAAAAAGGGCGCGGAGCATTCGGCGATTGAGGAATTCGGCACCGATCTGACGCAAAAGGCGCAGGCGGGGGAACTGGATCCCGTGATCGGTCGCGAAAAGGAAATTGAACGCAACGTGCAGATTCTCTCCCGCCGCACGAAGAATAACCCTGTGCTCATCGGCGAGCCGGGCGTTGGCAAAACGGCGGTGGCGGAGGGCCTGGCGCAGCGGATTATCGCGGGCAATATCCCCGAAACGCTGGCGGGCAAGCGGCTGATTTCGCTGGACGTGGGCGCGCTGGTTGCCGGTACCAAATTCCGCGGCGAATTTGAAGAGCGATTAAAAAACCTGATGAACGAAGTGCTGGAGGCCGGCGACGTCATTCTGTTCATCGACGAACTTCAAAATATCATCGGCGCCGGCAAGGGCGAGGGCAGCATGGATGCGGCCAATATTTTAAAGCCTGCCCTGGCGCGCGGCGATCTGCAGTGCATTGGCGCCACGACCCTGGACGAATACCGCAAGCATATTGAAAAGGATACCGCGCTTTCGCGCCGCTTCCAGCCGGTGACGGTCAATGAACCCACGGCAAATGAAGCGCTTGAAATCTTGCGCGGCCTGCGTGATAAATACGAGGCGCATCACCGCGTGCGCATTACCGATGACGCGCTGCAGGCGGCTGTAACGCTGTCCGACCGCTATATCACCGACCGTTATCTGCCGGACAAGGCGGTTGACCTGATGGGTGAGGCGGGTTCTCGCGTGGGTATTCATTCGTTTACCGCGCCGCCCGACTTGAAGGAGCAGCAGCTGCGGCTGGACGGCATTGTGCGCGAAAAGCAGGAAGCGATCGATCAGCAGAATTATGAGCGCGCGGCACGGCTGCGCGACGATGAACACAGCGTGCGTGCCGAAATCGAGGAAAAACGCGCCGAATGGGAGCGCATGAAGCTCAATGCCGGCGATACGGTGACGGAGGAAGACATTGCGCATGTGGTGTCTTCGTGGACGGGGATTCCCGTGCAGAAGATGACGGAAGATGAAAGCGAAAGGCTTTTGAAGCTGGAGGAGATTCTCCATCAGCGCGTGGTGGGGCAGGAGGAAGCGATATCCGCCGTGTGCCGCGCCATCCGCCGAGCGAGGGCGGGGCTGCAGGATCCCAAGCGGCCTATCGGTTCGTTTATCTTTCTGGGGCCGACGGGCGTTGGCAAGACCGAGCTTTGCCGGGCGCTGGGCGAGGCGATGTTTGGCGATGAAAATTCGCTGATCCGCTTGGATATGAGCGAGTATCAGGAAAAGCACACGGTATCGCGCATGGTAGGCGCACCGCCCGGCTATGTGGGCTTTGACGAAGGCGGCCAGCTGACGGAGGCCGTGCGCCGCAAGCCCTACAGCGTGGTGCTGTTTGACGAAATTGAAAAGGCGCATCCCGATGTATTCAATATGCTTTTGCAGATTCTCGATGACGGGCGGCTGACGGACAATCTCGGCCGCGTGGTCAGCTTCCGCAACTGCATTATCGTGATGACCAGCAACGCCGGCGCGCACGCTGCCAACGAGGGCCGCGTGGTGGGCTTTGGCGGGGCAAAGGCGGCTGCGGATTATGAAAGCATGAAAATGCGCGTGATGGATGAGCTCAAACGCGTGTTCCGTCCTGAATTTTTGAACCGTGTGGATGAGATCATGGTATTCCATGCACTGAGCGAAGGGGAGATTCACGAAATTGCCGCGCTGATGCTTTCGCAGATGTGCAAGCGCCTGGAAGGTCTGGGCATTCATCTGCTCTATGACGAAAGCGTGGTTAATTGTCTTGCAAAAGCCGGCTACGATGCGCACTTTGGCGCACGTCCGCTGCGCCGCGCCATCCAGCGCATGGTAGAAGATGCGCTGAGCGAGGAGATCATTGCCGGAAAGCTCAAAATCGGCGATGAGGTGCAGGCAAATGTGAAAAATGATCAGCTATTTTTTACAAAAGTGTTAAATTGATCTTGCAAAAGTTTGCGAAAGGTGGTATTATGTAACCGTCATGTAACTACTACACTGAGGGAAGGACCGTACTTATGGACAACATTCGTATTCATATGCTGGGACGTTTTGAAATCAGCGTCAATAACGTCCGCGTGGATATGACTCTGTCAAAATCCAAAAAGGGCTGTATGCTGCTGCAGTATCTTCTGCTGCACAGAAATGAGACGGTTCCTTTTTCTGATCTGTATGCCACGCTTTGGCCCAATGAGGAAAGCGCCAATCCCGAAAGCGCGCTGAAAACATTGGTCAGCCGCGTCCGCACGATTCTTGGCAAAGCTTCCAAGGATCTGGGCGACTGCATTGTCACGGGCCGCGGCGTATACAGCTGGAATCATCACCTCAAGTGCTTTATTGACGTGGCGGAATTTGAGACGCTGTGCGAATCTTTGCATGAAAATCCGCAGCTCAATCCCATGACGCGCGATATGTATGTGACGGCGCTGAACATGTATCACGGCGAGCTTCTGCCGGCCAATTCGCAGGAGAACTGGGTGGTCTCCCGCAGCGTGTA
>JAZQXQ010000284.1:0-8633 GCA_045632965.1 Clostridia bacterium | reverse complement strand
GGCAACGGCGCACAGGCTGCCTACGATGCACTGACTCCCTACGGCGTTGCTTTCGAAGTCATCTACCTGGATGAGTATGACGTCGCCATCAACACCCGCATCATGGGCGAAGAAGAATGGCACATGGCTTCCATGAAGTCCGCTTCCAACCTCGTTACCTACGCTTCTCAGGAAATGCTGCTGCCCCTGACCGACTACGCCGAAGAGCTGAAGGTCATCTATGACAAGTACGGCTACGACACCGACATCTCCTCCCTGTACTATGACGGCGTGCAGTACGGCATCCCCGCTGCCAAGGCCATCTCCGACTACTACTATCTGATCCTCGTCCGTGACGATATCAATCAGAAGTACAACCTGACCACCCCCACCACCGTGCCCGAGCTGTATGATTACTGCCTGGCTCTGAAGGCCATCGACGTCAACGAAGACGGCGCTGACAACACCATCGCCTTCACCGGCTGGACCGGCAACAACGGCTTCACCGCCATCACCGCTCCCTTCGGCGTGTTCCTTGGCAACAAGGTCATCCTCGATGCTGAAGGCAAGGCTTCCAACACCCTGCTGGCTCCCCGCATGAAGGAAGCTCTGGAATGGGTTAAGAAGTTCTGGGATGCCGGCCTGGTTGACGCGGAAGTGTTCACCACCAACTCCAACGTAAAGGCCAATGTCGTGTCCTGCAACGTCGGCGTTGCCGCCATGCCCTGGTCCAACATCCTCAAGGCCAAGTACGTCGCCGACTACAAGGCTGTTAACCCCAACGCTGAGTACACCTGGATCGGCGCTCTGTCCGACGGTCAGGGCCGTGCCCCCGCTTACGCTATCGCTGAAAACGAAAAGTACACCGGTGAAAAGTTCGTTATCAACGAAGCCTGCACCGAAGAAGAAATCGAAGCCATCTGGAAGGTTCTGCACTACTTCTGCACCGACGAGGGCATGATGCTGGTCTATCAGGGCCAGGAAAACGTGCACTGGGTGTATGACGAAAACGGCGACGTGAAGCCCACCGACAAGTCCGCCGAAGCCAACTTCGTGCATGCTTACCAGATCCTCGGCCGCTATGACGCCTTCTACCTTGCCGCCAAGTTCCCCGAGGCCAAGGAAGCCGTTGCGTTCGGTCTGGAAACTCCCAAGCTGATCGTTTACAACGGCAACGTTGTCTGCCCCGATGATTACAACCTGGCTGACCTGGATGCCTATGTCAATGAACAGCTGATCATGTTCATCAAGGGCGAGCGCGCTCTGGATGAATACGACGCCTTCATTCAGGAACTGTACGATGCTTATGACTTCCAGACCTGGCTGGACATCTGCTCCGAGCAGCTGGTTGCCCAGGGCCTGGCCAAGTAATCAAACCGTTTGATTACCACCGCCCCTTCCGCAAGGAAGGGGCTTTTTAGTTGGCGGAGCCAACAGTGAAATCCGCGCTGCGCGCGGGTGATATCATCGCTTCGCGATGGTGAAATTTTCCTTCGGCAAGTGAAATTGCCGCTTCGCGGCAGCTTTATATTGTGGAGACACTGCCCGCCGGAGAACGCGCTCCCCGCTCGTTTTTCCGCTGAAAAACGGCGGCAACTCCCGGCACCCCGCACCAAAGCGGCAGTCCGGATGGCGAAGCCAGCCGGGTTTGCGAAGCAAACTGAAAAAGGGAATTGAAGCCGAAGGGCGAGCTTGCTCGCACACTCGGATTCAGTTCCCTTTTTCATACAGACTGCCGCGACAAAACCGCAGCCAACTTCCAATGCCAACGCCGGCTTTCGGGTGGGGTTTGGGGAGGTGCTTTGGCCTTCCAAAGCAGCCTCCCCAACGTCCTCCCCCGTCAAATCTTCACTTCCCCGCTGACAATCCGACGATAATCCTCCAGATTCTTCTTCAGCAGCTCGGGAATGTTCAAATGATACGGACAATGCTGCATGCACTTGTTGCAATGCAGACAGCCCGTGATTTTTTCCATCTTCGCCTGCGCCTCAGCGCTCAGCCAGCCGGCGGAGGGCGAGCGGCGGATCAATTGTGCCATGCGCGCGCAGTTGTTGATTTCAATGCCCGCCGGGCACGGCATGCAATAGCCGCAGCCGCGGCAGAAATCACCCAGCAGCTCCGCGCGATCCTTTTCAATCAGTGCCGTGATCTCATCCGTCATCGTCGGCGGATTTTTCATGTAAGAGAGGAATTCATCAAGCTCGCTCTCACGCTGAACGCCCCAGATGGGCAGCGGATTTTCAAACTGCGCAATGTACGCATACGCCGCCGCGCTGTTGGTGATCAGCCCGCCGGAGAGCGCCTTCATGGCGATAAAGCCGATATCCTTTTCCTTGCAGCGGTTCACCAGCGCAATGTCGCGCTCGGTGGCCAGATAGCAGAAGGGGAACTGCAGCGTGTCGTACAAGCCGCTCTCCACAATCTCCTCCGCCACGCCGATCTTGTGCGCCGTGATGGCAATATGAAGGATCTTGCCCTGCTTTTTCGCCTCTTCCATGCACTCGTACATGCCCGTGCCGTCGCCCGGACGATAGCACTGATCGACGCAATGGAACTGATAAATATCAATGTGATCGGTTTTGAGATTCTTCAGCGACGTGTGCAGATCCCGCCAAAAGCCCTCGGGCGTCTTGGCCATGGTCTTGCTGGCGAGGGTATACTCATTGCGGCGATGCGCTATGGACGCGCCGATCTTCTCCTCGCTGTCGGTGTACGCGCGCGCAGTATCAATAAACGTCATGCCGCCGTCGAGCGCACGGTTCAAAAGCTTTCCCGCCGCCTCAAAGCTGACGCGCTGAATGGGCAGCGCGCCAAAGGCGTTCTGCTCGGTCACAATGCCTGTTCTTCCCAGTTTCACTTTTGCCATCTTTGGTTCCTCCAAAGTATTTCTTACCTTTGGTTATACTCTGTTATAGCCGTTCCGTCAAGCCCCTACAGTTTTTTCTCCTTCGGACGGCGCTTGGGCTGCGGATGCACGTTCATCATGTGGCACACCGTCGTGTCCTCGCCCTCCTCGCTTTTTGCAGGCAGCATACCCGTGCATTCACAGGCAGACACAACAGGATCGGTCTCGTCAATCCCGCGATGACCATCCACCTTTTCGTTCCATTCCCTTTTCGGCAAAACTGTCACCTCCCGCATCAGTATGCACCATCGCAGCAGCCGCGCATACAGTGAAAGAGAAGGGAGGTTTTGCTATGAATCTTGTTTTATGGCTGGTTCTTGGCGCACTGGCAGGCTTTCTGGCGCGCATCATTCTGGGCAAAGGCATGGGCGTATGGTGGCAGGATGTGCTGCTGGGCGCGTTCGGTGCGGTCATCGGCGGCTATCTCGCCGTGGCGCTGGGACTGGGTCCCGTGACGGGGCTTAATCTTTACAGCCTGCTCATCGCCGTTGCCGGCGCACTGCTATTGCTATTTGTGCTGTCGGCCATCCGCAGAAAGCTGGGCTAAATCACCTTGAATTTAGAGCGGGGGCGTGGTACACTATCCTAAAGGGAGTTGAAATTCATGCCCGCCTGCCCGCTCAATTCTTTCTTCTCACAAGCGCAGCTTGCGCGATATTCTGCGGCCATTCCCCATCGCTACAGCTGCCGCAGTTTTTCCGAGCCGCTTGATATTTCGCACATCAGCGCGCTCAGCTACGCCGCACAGCGCGTTTGTCTGCCGGGCGTTCGCATTGTGATCAGCGAATGCACGGACGATCTCTTTTTTGGCCTGCCGATCGTGGGCCGTATCAAGGGCATGACGCGCTGCGCGTACATCATTGCCGATATAAGCGAGCCGCGCACCGCCCTGCATGCCGGTATCAGCGGCGAAGCTTTCATTCTGGAGGCCACCGCCATGCATGTAGGCACATGCTGGGTATCTGGCAGCTACCGCCGGAGCAAAGCGGATGTTTTGCTGGAAGAGGGCGAAAAGATCCTCGCCGTCACGCCGCTTGGCATTCCCGCAAACAAAGAAAATCCCCCCGTCCGCAGCCGCAAAAAGCTCAGCCAGATCTGCCTTGGCACGCCCGCCGACTGGCCGCTGTGGGCCTATCACGCGGCAGAGGCCGTGCGCGCCGCCCCCTCGGCCGTCAATCTCCAGCCCTGGCGGCTCAGCTATGCCGGCCACGCGCTGCAGTTATCAACGGGCGGCAAAGTCAATTCGCTCGATCTTGGCATCGCCATGCTGCACATGGAGGCCGCCATGGAAGGCCGCAGGCACCTGTGGGAGTGGGGCGAGGGCAAGACCGCAGCACATCTAATCGTTGAGGAAAACGAATGACATTATTTGATCAAATGGAAGAACAGAATACCCGGAAAAACGCGCCGCTGGCAGAGCGTATGCGCGCGCGCAATCTGGATGAATTTTTCGGCCAGGAGCATATTTTAGGCCCCGGCCGCTTGCTGCGCCGCGCCATTGAGGCGGATCGCCTGACCAGCTGCATTTTCTGGGGGCCGCCGGGCTGCGGCAAAACGACGCTGGCGCATGTCATCGCCGCGCACACGCAATCCGCCTTCGTGCGCATGAACGCCGTCACCAGCGGCGTGTCCGACGTGCGCGAAGTATTGCAGAAAGCCGCCGAGCGCCGGCGGATGTACGGGCAGAGCACGTATCTTTTGCTGGATGAATGTCATCGCTGGAACAAGGCGCAGTCCGATTCCATACTTCCCGCCATCGAGGAAGGCCTCATCCGCTTTATCGGCTCGACCACGGAAAACCCCATGATCTCCATGACGCCCGCCATCGTCAGCCGCTGCCGCGTGTTCGCCTTCAAACCGCTCACGCAAAACAATGTGCGCAGTCTGCTCATCGCCGCTGCCAAAGATCCCGAGCGCGGCCTTGGCGCCATGAATGTTAGGATTGACGACGACGCGCTGGAGCATATCGTGACGGTGTCAAACGGCGACGTGCGTTCGGCGCTCAACGCCCTGGAGCTGGCGGCGCTGACAACGCCGGTAGGCAAAGACGGCATCCACATCACGCTTTCCGTAGCGGAGGAGAGTATCCAAAAGCCCGTCATCCGCTGCGACGACACGCTCTTTTACGATATGCTGTCCGCGTTTTGCAAGAGCATGCGCGGTTCGGACAGCGACGCGGCGCTTTTCTGGTTTGGCAGGCTGCTCTATGCCGGCGCTGATCCCAAACTGCTCGTGCGCCGCGTGATCGCCCACGCCAGCGAGGATGTGGGCCTGGCCAATCCCATCGCCATGCTGCAGGCCGTCGCCGCAGGACAGGCGCTGGAGCAGATCGGTCTGCCCGAGGCGCGCTTATCCATCGCGCAGGCGATCATTGCCGTGTGCGAAAGCCCCAAGAGCAACAGCGTGGTGATGGCCATTGACGCTGCCATGGCAGACGCCGAAAAAGCGCGCGGCGATGTGCCCGCGCACCTGCGCGACACGCACTATGCCGGCCACGAGCGCCTGGGCGCGGGCGGCGGATACAAATATCCCCATGATTTCCCGGGGCATTACGTGGAGCAGCAGTATCTGCCGGATGAATTCAAGCGTGCAGAATATTATCAACCTTCCGACCAAGGTCACGAAGCCAAAATCAAAAAACGCAAGGAACTGTAAGTCCCTTGCGTTTCTCGCCGGATTTACCGGCCCTTTTCCATCATGGAAACAAGTCTCTTTCCCAGCAGCACGCCCAGAATCAGGCAGATCACCATCTCAGGCAGCATGTAGCTGACGTTGTAGGTGATGCTGCCCCACAAGGGTGTACCCCACACAATCGTGCCGGAAAGCACGCTGCAGACAAGGCGGCCGACCAGCGCGATCACCATCGCCGCGTACAGGCCCCATTTTTTCGGCAGAAGCTTGGCAAAGCCGGCAAGGCCCAGCGCCGAGAAGGCGAGGATGTAGTCAAGCAAAAGGCCCATAATGCCCGCGGCTTCCGCGCCCTGCAGAATCTGCAAAAGGCTATAGGCAAAGCCCACCAAGAGCCCCGGCACCAACCCGTAGCTTGCGCCAAAGAGCATCACCGGCAGCATGGAGCCGGGGGTAACCGAGCCGCCGCCGCTCATGCGGAAAAGACGGATGTAGCTCAGCACAAAGCTCAGCGCCAGACACATGGCGGCGTGCGCCATCATTTTGGTCGTCCACTTCACCTGCTTGCGTGAAAGCGTAAGCATGAGGATGCCAAAGGCCAAGAGCGCCGCAAAGGCCAGCCACTCCCAGACGGAAGCTTCCATCAGCTTCCCAAGCGGCTTCTGAATCCACTCAAAGGCGGGGTCTGCCGCTTCGGCATGGGCAACGGGGATCAACAATTTCCAGATCATACGTACTTCCTCCTTTTCCGCATTATAAAACCCGCGAGCCAAACGGCACGCGGGAAGCAATTGCGTACAGAGGAAAAAAATCCGCCTGTTACGCGCCGCTTCCCTACGGTAGGATGATCTACACAGGTTCAAGGGGACCGGCGAAACACGCCATCTCAGCCACTTTTGTGACGCCCCCAGCGGGTATGTACACGATGATTATATCCACGAATACACACACTGTCAAGGAGAGTTTTTTATGGCACACCATTTTTTTGCTTACATGAACCGCATGAAATACATCCGCCGCTGGGGCCTGATGCGCAACACGCAGGTGGAAAATGATATGGAGCATTCTTTGCAGACGGCGATGATCGCTCACGGCATCGCGCTGCTGGGCAACAAACGCTTCGGCCGGGATTATGACGCCGAGCACATCATGGCGCTGGCGGTGTATCACGACGCGAGCGAAGTGATCACGGGGGATCTGCCCACACCCATCAAGCACAATAACCCCGTCATCAAGGATGAATATCACCGGCTGGAGAGCATCGCCAACCAGCGGCTGCTGGATACCCTGCCCGAAGACCTGCGCGATGAATACACCCCGCTGATTGACGCAGACGAAAACACGCCCGCATGGAAGGTGGTCAAAGCTGCCGACCGCATCAGTGCCTACATCAAGTGCGTGGAGGAGCGCAAGGCCGGCAACCGCGAGTTTATCGAGGCCGAAATGAGCACGCTCGCCGCCATCCGTACCAGCGATCTGCCCGAAGTGCACACTTTCATGGAAATCTTCGCCCCCGGCTTTGCGCTGTCGCTGGATGAAATCTCGCGCGGATAAAACTGCCGCAAGGGCATATTTTTTCGCCAAATTATTACAAATTCTTTTCAAATTCATGAATTTTAAATTGATTTTTCCCTGTGTGCCTGTTATAATGAATAAACCATACCTATGGAGGTAGATTACTATGTTCTGGTGGATTGTCAAGATTGCCCTGTGGGCGCTGGCCGGCTTTATTGCTTCCAACATCATGCGCAGCGGCCTTTCTGTTATCTGGAATATCGTTCTGGGCCTGATCGGCGGCGTGATCGGTTCTTTCCTGGCGGGTCTTGTCGGCATCAACGCCACCAACACGCTGGGCTCTATCATCATTTCCGTTCTGGGTTCGTGCCTGGTCATTTACCTGGCGCGCATCATTCTGCCCCGCATCAAGCACTGATTACGCCTCGGTGGTCATGATTCGTCCGCCCCGCGCGGGCGTTTTTTTCGCGGTCTATTTTTAATCACGAAAGAAGGCTTTTGCCCTTATGACTTTTAAAAATCAGCTGCGCACGCAGGCAGCTTTGCACCCCTCCATGCAGCCGCAGGATGTACTGAAAATGTGCTATCAGGCGGCCTTTGGCGCGGAGCATTTGCTGGTGAATGAGCAATTCGCCCGCGATTATCTGCTGCGCGAGTGGGAAAGCAACCCCGGCGACAGCGACGAAGCGCTGTATGAGCGCATCAGCAATGAGGTATGCCGCCTGAACATCCGCGCATGGAAGGGGCAGAGCTTGCCGATGGAATGGCTTTTGCAGCTGTTTGTGCGCTCCTGCCGCCCGCTGCCCAATGCGCAGAACCGCTTTTTCGCCTTCCTGGGCTCGGTGGATGCGCTGTGCGCGGCGGATGGTCTGCCCTTTGGCAGCGATGAATGGAAGGCTGCCAAGGAGGATTATCTGCGCGAGGGCGTGCGCCCCATGCATCATTCGGATGCATACCGCACCGCCGAAAAGCCCGCCTACCGCGTGATGGATACCACGTTTCTCAGGCTTTTGCCGCTGCTGCTCTCCGCGCACGCGGCCCCCTGCAAGGGCAAGGCCAAGGTGATCGCTATTGACGGGCGCGCTGCCGGCGGCAAATCCACCCTGGCGGAGCAGTTCAGCCAGGTGACGGGCGCGGGCGTGATTCACATGGATGATTTCTTTCTTCCGCGCGAGCTGCGCACGGAGGAGCGCCTTTCCACTCCGGGCGGCAACGTGCATTACGAGCGCTTTGCCGGCGATGTACTGCCGCATATCTCTTCGGGCGAGGCTTTTTCCTACGCGCAGTTTGACTGTTCCATCATGGATATGAACGGCGAAAAGCACGTGCCTGCCGGCGATATCCGCCTGGTGGAGGGCTCTTACTGCTGCCATCCGGCACTGGGCGATTACATGGATTTGCGCGTATTCAGCGACGTTACGCCGCGCGAGCAGCTGCGCCGCATTCACAGCAGAGAAAATGCGTATTTGGCGCAAAAGTATGTGGATACGTGGATTCCGCTGGAAGAAAAGTATTTTAAGGCGTATGCAATCAGGGATCGTGCTGATTTGACGGTGTAAATAAGGGGAGACGTTAGGGAGGCTGCTTTGGATGGCCAAAGCACCTC
>JAZQXQ010000283.1:0-2997 GCA_045632965.1 Clostridia bacterium | reverse complement strand
TGTATCGCCCCGTGCGCGAGCGCAGCCTTGAAACGCTGCTGAAGCAGGCAGATCATCTGGTCAATTCCACCGGCTACGAAGAAATCTCCCTGTCTTCACTCTCCAGTGGTGACTATACGCAGCTGGCCGAGCTTTGCACCGAGCTGACTCAGCGTTACGCCGACAAAAAAGTCAGCCTGTCGCTGCCCTCCATGCGCCTTGACAGCGTGGTCAAGCAGTCTCTTGAAGAATTGCAGAAGGTCCGTAAAGCCGGCCTCACCCTTGCACCGGAAGCCGGCACGCAGCGTCTGCGCGACGTTATCAACAAAGGCGTTACCGAAGACGATCTCGTCCGCGCCGTCACCGATGCCTTCCAGAGCGGCTGGAGCACAGTCAAGCTCTATTTCATGATCGGTCTGCCTACTGAAACGGACGACGATCTCGCCGGCATCGGCCACGTCGCTAAGACCGTTATGAACTGCTATTTCACCGTGCCCAAGAGTGTGCGTGCCAAGGGCCTTCGCGTAACCGCCAGCGCTTCCACCTTCGTACCCAAGGCCTTTACCCCCTTCCAGTGGCAGGGGCAGGATACACTCGATACCATCCGCGAAAAGCAAGCCAAGCTCAAGGATATTCTCTATGCCATCAAGGGCGTTAATTTCAACTGGCATGATCCGGAACTGAGCATGCTGGAAGCCTGCTTTGCCCGCGGCGACCGCCGCATGGCGGACGTATTGTTCGCCGCATGGAAAAACGGCTGCCGCATGGACGGCTGGACGGAGTTCCTCAATTTCGAGGGATGGATGAAGGCTTTTGAGGATTGCAAAATCGATCCCGCTTTCTATGCCAACCGCGAGCGCGGCGAACACGAGCTGCTTCCCTGGGATTTCATCGACGCCGGCGTTACCCGCGCCTTCCTGTGGCGCGAATGGCAACGCGCACAGCGTGCAGAAGTGACGCCCGATTGCCGCAAGGGCTGCCAGGGCTGCGGTCTGCAGCGTTTTGAGGGGGTGTGCCGCAAATGAAAATGTTAGTTGTTTTTGAAAAATTCCCGCGCATCCGCCACATCGGCCATCTGGATCTGATGCGTGCTATGCAGCGCGCGCTGCGCCGCAGTGGTCTGCCCGTCAAGTTCTCCCAGGGCTTCAATCCCCATCTGCTTTTGACCTTCGCCGCGCCGCTGTCCGTCGGCATGTCCGGCAAACGCGAAATCATGGAAGTACCGCTGGGGGCAGAAGTAACTGAGGAAGAATTCCTGCAAAAGCTAAACTTCGCCCTACCGCCCGAGCTTCCTTGCCTTTCCGCCCGCATCGTTGAAGACAAGCACCCCGCTTCCATGGCGTCGCTTTTCGCTGCCGAATACGAAATCGTCATCGATCCTGAGGGCGCTGCGCTCTGCGATGCCGTCGATTCCTTCATGGCGCAGGAAAGCATCATGGCGCTGCGCAAGACGAAATCCGGCGAAAAGATGGTCGATATCCGCCCAATGATCTATAAATTAGAAGTCACCGGCGACAAAACGCTTCGCTGCACGCTGGCGCTGAGCGAAAAGGCCACCTGCAAGCCTGAGCTCTTGCTGGACGCTCTCTCCGCCCATGCCGGCCTCGCAGCGCGTCCGCGTACGCTGACCAGCCGTTTGCAGATGTATGGCGCAGACTTCGTGCCACTTGAATTGCTATGAGTATTCTGCTGATTCAAAAGGAAACAAACGGCGTACGCGCTGCCGTCATGCAGGATAACCGCCTGTATGCCTACCGCAGCCTTGAAAGCGGCGGCGGCATCTGCGAAGAGCAGATTTATCTCGCCGTTGTCGATCGCATGGCGAAGGGGGTCAACGCCGCCTTTGTCAAGCTGCCGCACGGCGAATTCGGATTTCTTCCCTTTGATAAGGATAAACGCTCTCTGCGCTCCGGCGAGCGCGTGCTGGTGCAGGTCAAACGTCCGCCCAACAATGCCAAAAAGGCTTTCATGTCGCTGGATATTTCCCTCGGCGGAGAATACTTGGTGCTTTTGCCGATGGGCGGCGGTATTTCGGTCTCCCGAAATATTGAAAACGAAGAAGACCGCAAAGCTTTGCGTCAGGTCGGCAAAAAACTAAAGCCCGCTTCCTTTGGCATTATCATGCGCGCAGAATCGCTCAATGCTTTGGAAGAGGACCTGATTGCCGAGCGCGATCAGCTTTTCGCCCGCTGGCAGGAAATCAGCAAAAAAGCCAACGTGCTGCCCGCGCCGTCGCTTGTATTTGACGGCGAAGACGTTATTTCTCAGCTTTTCCACGAGGAAAAGAAACGACTGGAATACGTCCTCACCAACGCGCCGGAGACGGTACCGCAGGATGTTTCCTGCCCCGTGCGAGAAGCAGATGAGCCCTTCCTTTTACACAATGTGGAACACAAGCTCAAGCGCTCTCAGCAGCGCACGGTGCTGATGAAAAGCGGCGCCAATCTTGTCATTGACCGCTGCGAAGCCATGACGGTCATTGACGTTAACAGCGCCATGTCGGGCGGCGGCAAAAACATTGCCGACACCGCCGAGAAAATCAACATGGAAGCCGCCCGAGAGATTGCGCGTCTGCTTCGTTTGCTGCGCATCGGCGGCATGATCGTAATTGATTTTATTGACATGGCAACGGAAGAAGCCAAAGACCGCCTTGTTTCCTATATGAAAGAGCTTTTGCTATCCGATCCGCAGAAAACCGTGGTATACGGCATGACGCAGCTGGGGCTGATGGAATTGACCCGCCGCCGCGCCGATACCCCGCTGCCCGTCCTGAATGATATCCCCTGTCCGCATTGCGCCGGTAGAGGCGTTGTATCAGAAAGCGAGGATGATACGCCTGATGCGTGAAGAAATCAAGAAAATCTCTGATGAAGAATTGCTCCTGCAGCAATCCTTTGCAAAAAAGGTGCTCCATCATCCCGAGCGCCCCAAATCTTACTTTATCGTCACCTACGGCTGCCAGATGAACGCGCACGACAGTGAAAAGCTGGCCGGCATGCTGCAGAATATGGGCCTGAC
>JAZQXQ010000282.1:0-5973 GCA_045632965.1 Clostridia bacterium | reverse complement strand
TCAGCACGCCCTTGCCCAGCGCCAGGCCGTCCGCCTTGATGACGATCGGATACCCGGCGTCCTTGAGATAATCCAGCGCATCGGCAGGATTGGAAAACACCTCATACTTCGCGGTGGGAATGCCGTACTTCTTCATCAGGTTCTTGGAAAAGACCTTGCTGGATTCAATGCGGGCAGCCTTGGCGTCCGGGCCAAAGCAGGGAATGCCCGCTTCGTGCAGCCGGTCCACGCAGCCCAGGGCCAGCGGATCATCGGGCGCAACCACCACAAAGTCCACCGCTTTTTCCTTGGCAAAGGCAACGATCTTATCCAGATCCTTTGCGCCGATCTCCGGCATGCACACGGCATCTTCAGCAATGCCGCCGTTGCCGGGAAGGGCGTAAATCTCCGTAACGGAGGGATTTTCCTTGATTTTCTTAATGATGGCATGCTCGCGGCCGCCGCCGCCTACAACCATGATTCTCATTTCGGCTCACCCTATAATTAATGATGGAACAGGCGCATGCCGGTGAAGGCCATGGCCATGCCGTACTTGTTGCAGCAATCGATGACAGCGTCATCGCGGATGGAGCCGCCGGGCTCGGCGATGTACTTGACGCCGCTCTTCTTGGCGCGCTCGATGTTATCGCTGAAGGGGAAGAAGGCGTCGGAGCCCAGCGCCACGCCGTCGATGGTGGCCAAATACGCCTTGATATCCTCGTCGGTCAGGGGCTCGGGCTGATATTCAAAATACTTCTGCCAGTTGCCTTCGGCGCAGACGTCTTCTTCGTTGCGGTTGATATAACCGTCGATCACGTTGTCGCGGTCGGCGCGCTTGAGGGACTTGAGGAAGGGCAGGGAGAGAACCTTGTCGCTCTGACGCAGGAACCAGGTATCGGCCTTGCTGCCGGCAAGACGCGTGCAGTGTACGCGGCTCTGCTGACCGGCGCCGACGCCGATGGCCTGACCGTCAACGGCATAGCACACGGAATTGGACTGAGTGTACTTGAGGGTAATCAGGGCGATGATCAGATCGCGCACGGCGGATTCGGGCATATCCTTGTTTTCGGTGACGATATTGGAGAGCAGTTCTTTGTTGATCTTGAAATTATTGCGGCCCTGCTGGAAGGTGATGCCGTACACCTGCTTGGTTTCCTGCTCGGCGGGGACGAAATCGGGATCGATCTTGACGACATTGTAGCTGCCGTTGCGCTTGGATTTGAGGATCTCCAGCGCTTCGGGCTCATAGCCGGGGGCGATCACGCCGTCGGAAACTTCGCGCTTGATCATCTTGGCGGTGGTCACATCGCAGACGTCGCTCAGCGCAACCCAGTCGCCAAAGGAGCACATACGGTCGGTGCCGCGAGCGCGGGCATAGGCGCAGGCCAGAGGAGAATCATCCAGGCCTTCGATATCATCAACGAAGCAGGCCTTCTTGAGCTTATCGGACAAGGGCAGGCCGACGGCGGCGGAAGTGGGAGAAACGTGCTTGAAGGAAGTAACGGCGGGCATGCCCAGCGCTTCCTTCAGCTCTTTGACCAGCTGCCAGGAATTGAAGGCATCCAGGAAATTGATAAAGCCGGGACGGCCGCAGAGAATCTCGATGGGCAGTTCGCTGCCGTCGTGCATATAGATCTTCGCGGGCTTCTGATTGGGGTTGCAGCCGTACTTCAGTTCAAACTCTTTCATTGTTATGATCTCCTTTTCTCACTCGTGCTTGTTGATGATGCGCTGCTCGTACTTGCCGGTTTCAATGTCGGTATAGCGGACGAACAGGGAAATCTTGTTGGCTTCATTGAGGTTTTCCCACAGTTCCTTGGTGAAGCACTCGATGCAGTCGGGAATGACGGTGCGCTCGGGTTCGCCCTGGAAGGTGGGGATGACGGGGTTGCCGTCGCACACATAGGTGTGCAGGAAGTGGCCCAGGCCGGGAATAGCGGGATATTCGTAGAAGAAGCGGGCGCAGGCGGAGCCTTCCTCATCGGCGGATTTCAGGATGGACATCTTGTAGCTGCCGTCATTGGCCTGAATGCCGGAGATGCGGGGCGTCCAGTTGGGACGGTCATCCTCAAACTGGCGGGTGCGCAGCGCGGCTTCCCAGCTTTCGCCCTTGGCCAGATATTCCCAGATGGTATCGGTCTGATCGCCGTTGGTCACGATCAGGCCGCGGCCGGCCTCGCGGACGGGATGATAGATAATCAGATGGGGATCGACCATCTTGCTGGGATCGTGGGCTTCGGTGCGGATGCCGTCGGGCTCCTGCACAAACACACGGTTGCGGCTGTTGACGCTGCGGCCCATGATAAAGTAGGCTGCAACGGCTTTTTTACCGTCCTTGGTGACGCCAAGAACGATGCCGCGGCCGGGATATGTATTGTTGCTCAGGTATTCCTGCATGGTCTTCGTTTCATAAACGTTCATGATCAATCCCTCGCTTCCTTAATATGTACGATACGGCCTTCTACGCTGAGACGGCCCTGGCAGAACAAAGAGACGGCATGGGGCAAAAGCTTCCATTCGGCCTGCTCCATGATACGCTGCTGCAGCGTTTCGGGGGTGTCGTTTTCCTCCACCGCCACGGCTTTCTGCGCGATGATGGGGCCGCCGTCGCATTCCTCGCTGACAAAATGCACGGTAGCGCCCGAGAGCTTGACGCCGTATTCAAGCGCCGCTTCATGCACATGCAGACCGTAGAAGCCCTTGCCGCAGAAGGAAGGAATCAGCGCCGGGTGCACATTCATGATGGCGTTGGGATAATTATCCACCAGTTCGTTGGTGAAAATCACCATGCAGCCGGCGAGAACGACCAACTGGATATCCAGTTCCCTGAGCTTGGCCACCATGGCCTGCGTCATGGAGCGGTTATCGGGATACGCCTTACGGGGCACCACATAGCCGGGAATGCCGGCCTTGGCAGCGCGTTCCAGCGCATAAGCGCCTTCCTTGGTGGAGATGACGGCAGTAATCTCGCCGCCGCCCAGTTCGCCGCGCTGCTGCGCGTCAATCAGGGCCTGCAGGTTGGTGCCGCCGCCGGATACGAGAACGGCAATCTTGGTCTTCATTCGAGAATCACCTTTTCTTCGCCTTCAATGATCTCACCGATCACATAAGCATCAATGCCGTTGTCCTTGAGCACGCTCAGCGCGGTCTCCGCTTCGGCGGCGGGCACCACAACGCTCATGCCCACGCCCATGTTGTAGGTATTGAACATGTCGCGCTCGGGGATGTTGCCCCACTTGGCGATGACATCAAAGATGGGCAGGATGCGCACGGCAGATTTGTCGATCTTGGCGCACAGGCCGTCGGGAATGGAGCGCGGGATGTTTTCATAGAAACCGCCGCCCGTGATGTGGCTGATGCCCTTGACGTCCACCTTCTCCAGCAGCGCCAGAATGGGCTTGACGTAAATCTTGGTAGGCGTCAGCAGCGTTTCGGCAATGGTCTTTCCGCCCAGTTCCTCGCGGGGTACATACAGCTCGGGGTTGTTGTTGTCGATATCAAACACCTTGCGGCACAGGGAGAAGCCGTTGGAATGAATGCCGGTGGAGGGCAGGGCGATCACAACGTCGCCGGCCGCCATGCGGGTGTTGTCCAGAATCTTTTTCTTGTCCACAATGCCCACCGCAAAACCGGCCAGATCGTATTCCTCCACGGGCATCAGACCGGGATGCTCGGCCGTCTCGCCGCCGATGAGCGCAGCGCCGGACTGCACGCAGCCTTCCGCCACGCCGGATACGATCTCGGCGATCTTTTCGGGAATATTCTTGCCGCAGGCAATGTAATCCAGGAAGAACAAAGGCTTCGCGCCGGCGCAAATGATGTCGTTGACGCACATGGCAACGGCGTCGATGCCGATGGTGTCGTGCTTGTCCATCAGGATGGCCATCTTGACCTTGGTGCCGCAGCCGTCCGTGCCGGAAACGAGCACGGGCTCTTCCATGCCGACAACGGGCAGGCCGAAGCAGCCGCCAAAGCCGCCCACGTCATCCAGGCAGCCCTCGTTGCGGGTACGGGCAATATGCTTTTTCATCAGTTCAACAGCCTTGTAGCCGGCGGTGATGTCCACGCCCGCCGCGGCATAGCTGGCAGAATGCGAATTCTTGTGATCCATGTGTATATCTCCTTTCAGAGGTGAAAATCAAATTATTCTTTGCCGGTCCAGCAATACGTGCAGATTTGGTCTTTGTCAATGCCGATTGCTTCCAGCAGACCGTCAAGAGATTGATAACCCAGGGAATCAAAGCCCATTTCCTCACAGATGGAGCGGAGCATGCACTTGCCGCGTTCGGTCGTGCAATCGGCATATTCATCGATATGGCGATGGCCTTCCTCGCCTTCCAGCTTCTGGATGGTCTTGCGCGCCAGCAGTTCCATGGCAGAATTGGAACGGGAGAAATTCAGGAACTTGCAGGGGTACATGATCGGCGGGCAGGCAGAGCGCATGTGAATTTCCCTGGCGCCGCTGCGGAAGAGGAAATCGATCGTTTCACGCATCTGTGTGCCGCGGACAATGGAATCGTCTACCAGCAGCAGTTTCTTGCCTTCAATCATTTCCGGCACGGGAATCTGCTTCATTTCAGCAACGAGATTGCGCATTTCCTGATTGGAGGGAGTAAAGGAGCGCGCCCAGGTGGGCGTATACTTGATAAACGGACGGGCAAAAGGCTTATGCGAGGCGTTGGAATAACCGATCGCATGCGGTACGCCGGAGTCCGGCATGCCGGCAACGTAATCGACATCGGGCAGCGTGCCCTGCTCGCTTTCGTTGCGCGCCATGATTTCACCGTTGCGGCAGCGCATCAGTTCCACGTTCATGCCTTCGTAATTAGAGTTGGGGTAGCCGTAGTACGACCACAGGAAAGCGCAGATCTTCATCTTTTCGCCCGGAGGCTGCAGCTGTTCAAAGCCATCGGCGGTGATCTTTACGATTTCACCCGGGCCGAGATTATAGCAGGGCTGATAGCCGAGCTTCTGGCAGGCGAAGGATTCCATGCAGGCGCAGTAGCCGTCTTCCTTTTTGCCGATCACGATGGGCAAGCGTCCCAGCTTGTCGCGGGCGGCAATGAGGCAATCCTTGGTGAGGATGATGATGGTGCTGGTGCCGTCAATGGTTTCCTGCGCGTAACGGATGCCGTCCAGCAGCGTATCGCGGTGATTGATCAGCGCGGCAGTGAGCTCGGTCGAATTCACTTTGCCTGAGGACATGGCCATAAACTGATTGCCCGGACCGTCAAAGGCATTTTCAACCAGCGTCTCGGCGTTGTTGATGATACCGACCGTGGCGATGGCGAACAGTCCCAGATGCGAACGCACGAGCAGGGGCTGAGGATCGGAATCGGAAATGCAGCCAAGGCCGATGGTGCCGCCCAGCGTGTGCAGATCATCTTCAAACTTGGTACGGAAAGGCGTATTTTCGATATTATGAATCTGGCGCTTGAAGCCGCTTTCTTGATCATAAAAAGCAAGGCCGCCGCGTTTATTGCCCAGATGAGAGTGATAGTCCGTGCCAAAAAACACTTCGTATTTACAGTTTTTCCGGGAAATTGCCCCGAAAAGACCACCCATATGTGCGTTCCTCCTTGAAAACAAAAGCTTAAGAACATGGCAACGCAGGGGAAGGAAAGCCCTCTCCTGCGTTGGAAATTTTCAGTTAGGCAAAGAACAGCTTGTTGAGCGTCATCGGATCAACGTACTTGCCGTCCTTGTATACGCGCATGTTGCCGGAAGCAACTTCGTCAATCAGCATAACCTTGCCCTCGGCGTCATAGCCGTATTCAAACTTGATGTCGTAGAGCTCCATGCCGCGCTTTTCCAGTTCCTCGTGAACCATGCGGGTGATGGTCTGGGTCTGCTCCTTGAGAGAGTCGTACTGCTCCTCGGTCATGACGCCCAGCACCACGAGACCGTCCTTGGTCACCAGGGGATCGCCCTTCTCGTCGTCCTTGAAGGTGGTCTCCACGTAGTAGGGCAGCTCCATGCCCTCTTCGCAGTAGG
>JAZQXQ010000281.1:0-3605 GCA_045632965.1 Clostridia bacterium | reverse complement strand
TGATTGTGCTGCCCCAGTGCGAAGAGCTCTATTACCTGTATATCGGCGAGGGCGTCGGCGGCGCCGCCGTGCACAACGGCAATATGCTGCGCGGACGCAACGCCACCGCCGGCGACGCTGGCCATCTGTTCGATCATCAGGGAAACACCTACGAAAGCCGCCTGAACTCCGCCGTATTCGCCGCCTCGCTGGGCATTGCCGAGCCCCCGACCGCGGAAAATTTGCTCCAGCTCGCACAGGAGGATCCCGCCCGCTACGACGCCGCCCTTGATCACATGGCCGCCGTCGCCGCCGAAATGCTCCATAACGTATTGTGGATTCTCGATCCCACGCACATTATTATCGACTGCGTGTATGCCCGCCCCCGCCAGGATATCTTTCTGCAGGCGCTCTCCCAGCACCTGCAAAAGCAGTTTGCCGGCGAAAACCGCCTGATGCCGCAATTGTTCCCCGGCGCCTCCGGCATCAGCAGCGTGCTGCGCGGCGCCGTCAGCGTCCTGCAAAAGGCCTGGCTGGACCGCATTCTTGCATAAAGTATCCCCTTTTGCGCAATACAAAAGACCTGCAGCTTCCATGCCGCAGGTCTTTTTTGCAGTTACTGCTCTTCTTCCTGCTCGCGGTAGCGCGAGGGCGTCATGCCGGTGTAGTTGGTAAAGCTCTTGATAAAATGTGAGCGGCTGACATAGCACACCTTTTCGCAGGTTTCGGCCACGCTTTTGCCTTCGCGCAGCATTTTCTTGGCATGCTCCATGCGCTGACGCAAAATGAAATCCTTGTAGCCGCCGCCCGTTTCGGCCTGGATGATTCGCGTGATCTGCCGGGTGGAGCGGTGGAAATGCTCCGCCACGCCCTCCAGCATCAGGCTGTAATCCAGCGCATGCTCACGCAGATAGCGGATGATCTGGTGCTCCTCATTCTTGGTCATGTTCTCGCAGTTGCCGCACAGCGCCGATACCCAGCCCTCCAGCATGGTGAAGGTCTCGTCTCCGCCGCGCAGGAAGGTGCGCGGAACATTCATATTGGCGTCATACGAGGCCGCCAGCAGCACCGACAGCACATTATTGTGCATCAGGTTGCGCATCATCTGATCGTCCTGATCATACGCCGCGCAGTATTCGCGCAGGCACTGCAACGCCAGCGTTTCGTCGCCCGCCTCCAGCGCCTTGCGCAGCTGACGCAGTCTTTCGTCCTCGCGGCAGCGGGCAATATCAGAAGGCCGGATACAAGAGGGCGCAGCGTCCGTCAGCGCGTCAAAGAGCAGCGAGGGAATTTCGCTGAGCACTTCGGTCTGCTCGCCGCCAAATACCGCAGCGCCCGCGCACGCATCGCGCAGGATATCGCCCGCAGCCTCCAATTGATCGGCGTTGACCACCACCGCATAGCTGTTTTCCCCGCCGTACGGCACGGCGTAAAAGGCCATCATTTCATCCGACAATTCATTGATCGCCTGCTCCACATTGACGTCCTGATCGCTCTTTTTCAATTTGAGGATATACGCGCCAAAGCGCTGGCCGGGGATGTTCATGCCCGCCTCGCGCATGCGCTCAAGCGACGCCTCATCCGCGCTGCCCTGCACCAGCTGCACGGAAAAATGCCGCCGCAGGTCATCGCGCATGTCGCGCAGCTGCTGCAGCTTTTCATCCAGCTGCTCCTGCGAAATCCGCAATTGGCTCTTGGTGTCGCTCAGCGCCCGGTCAAGATGCTCCAGCTCGTTGCCATCCTCGTGCAGGTTATGGCGGCGGGCAATATTGCCGATCGGGCGGTAGCTGCGCACAGCTGCCGTCGCCGCCAGCAGGCACAATAGCGCCGCAAAAACACACACCAGCAGGATGCTCATCCGCACAAAACCGTCCTCCACGTGGAAGCCGATCTCGCTCGTATCCAGCGTGATGACAGCGCGCTTGCTGCCGGCGGTGAGCGGATCATCCATTTCCGTACCTGTAATCAGCGCAGCGCCGCGCCATTCGATCTTCAGGTTTTCTATGCTCTGGCCAAAGATCAGCTCCACGCGGTCGCGCAGCATCTGATCCGTCAGATAAAAGCACACCGTGCCGCTGTCGGCATACATCTGCGAAGGACTGAACGTAATGGGGTATGTCACCAGCACGCCGCCCGGCAGATCAAACACCCCGGGCTCGCTGCACGCATCCAGATATGTCCGCAGCGCCTCAGCGTCCGCAGCCTTACATAGCAAATATGTTTTCGCATACTCCTTGAGGAAGGATTTGCCGGCCTCGCTGTATACCGCATCCTCGCCCGTATAGCGCACAAAGAAATGCGTCGGCAGCGTGGAATAATTGGCGTATTTCTGCATATCCTCCAGCAATTCCAATTCGTAATAGGCATTGCGCTTGAAGTACGTCGGCGCATAATAAATAGTATTCTGGATTTTCACGGATACCGTTTGCAGCTGATCCAGCTGCGCATCCATATCCTCTGCCGACAGTATCAAGCGATTATACTGCTCCGTTCGCGCCGTAGCACGCAGCTCATGCGCAGAAAGCATGTACATAATCACGCCAATCACTGCGCAGCAGATCATGGCCAGGCTGACAAAGGACGCCAGATAGCGCCGCAGAACGCTTTTTCCAAGTATCCGTTTCAATCTTTTCTCTCCGTTTCATGCCAATGCCGAACGGCCCCGAAGGGCCGTCCGGCTTATGGATTTTTGCGTGTGTTAATTATTCGGCGGGAACATACAGATCGGCGTAGATCTTGAGCATGTCCTCAATGCCCATGGCTTCCAGATCGCTGAGGAACTTGTCGAAGTTGTCCAGGCTGTTCAGGCCCGTGATGAACTTCGCCACTTCGCTGTCAATGTAAGGATTGATGACAGACTGCAGGTCAGCCAGTTCCAGAGCAACGTCTTCGGTCATGTAGGTGTAGGTGGGATAGCCGTTGACGATATAGGGGAAGAAGCCTTCCAGCTTGGCCATCTTGAACCAGTTGTCGCTGTTCTCCTTCAGCAGGGTATAGGGAGTGGGCTCGTAACCGGCCATTTCGATGGAGATCTGACGGAAGTAGGTGATCTCCTCAGGACGGTACAGGGAGCCGGAGCGATGGCCGAACAGCTGGCCGTTGGGGCCGGTAACCAGATTGGTGTAGGAGCCGCCGTTCCAGCGGTTGTTCACGTTGTCATGATAGGTGATCTTCCAGTCGGGGGTAACGGTGTGGCCGTCGGTCAGGCCCAGGGTGTCGGGCGTGCCGTTGGCGGGGCCTTCATGCATGTACACGGTGCCCAGCTCGGTGAAGTAGAAGTCCAGCAGGCGCATGCACAGCTCGGGATGCTCGGTCTCGGAGGAGATGGCAACCTGACCGATCTTGGAGGCAAGAGAATAGGAAGGAATGGCCTGGGTGTCGTTCCACTGAGAGGTCAGAGGATAGCCGGTCCAGATCTTCCACATGTTGGCCTGCTTTTCTTCATCAGTAGCGCCGGGAACGATGTTGCCCAGGCTGGCGCGGTTGGTGGCGCCCCAGTTCCATTCGGTAGCCATGGCGTCAGCGCCGGTGGCATCCAGAGAGAAGTAGTCCTGAGGAATCAGGCCGTTGGTGTACCATTCGTTGAGAACCTTGAGGGCTTCCTTGAATTCCTGGGTGTAAGCGGG
>JAZQXQ010000280.1:0-5894 GCA_045632965.1 Clostridia bacterium | reverse complement strand
GTTTTCTTTATTGCAAAAAATGCAGGAGCGCGTTTAATCCAATAAATAAAATGCAATTTTTCCTGTAAAATCACTTGCATTCCTGTTCCTTCAGTGCTATAATTTGCAAGAAATCTTTCATTTCTACATTTTTTTGCAGGAGATCAGAAGTACATGCGCATTGAAAAAGACTCCCTCGGTTCCGTCTGTCTGCCCGATGATGCTTACTATGGCGTGCAGAGCATCCGCGCCCGGCAAAACTTTCCGCTTTCCGATCAGCTGATGCAACCCGAGTTTATCGACAGTCTGGTGGAGATCAAGAAGGCCGCGGCGAAAGCGAACTTCCATGCCGGCACTCTGCCGTCTGCGTATCGCGATGCAATCGTTGCTGCCTGCGATGAAATCCTGGGCGGTGCGCTGCGCGATCAGTTTATTGTCGATCCCATCCAGGGCGGCGCCGGCACCTCTGCCAATATGAATGTCAACGAGGTCATTGCCGCCCGCGCCACCGAAATCCTTGGCGGCCGCAAAGGCGAGTATATCGTTCATCCCAATGACCACGTCAATATGGCGCAGTCCACTAATGATGTATTTCCCTCCGCCGGCAAGATAACGACGGTCAAGCTGCTGGACAAGCTGATTCCGGCACTCGATCATCTGGTTGCCGCGCTGCAGAACAAGGCAGAAGAATTCAAGGATATCGTCAATCTGGGCCGCACCCAGCTGCAGGATGCCGTTCCGGTGCGTCTGGGACAGGAATTTGCCGCCTATGCCCATGCGCTGACCCGCGGCGTATCCCGCATCCGCCATGCGCGCAGGGAAATGCTGGTGCTGAATATGGGCGCCACCGCCATTGGCACTTCTATCAATGCCAGCCGGGAATATGTCGGCAGCATTTGTCCTATTCTGGCCCGCGAGCTGGGCGAAGAGTTTGTGCAGGCCGAAGATCTGATCGACGCCACGCAGAATCCCGACGGTTTTGTTGCGGTTTCCTCTGCCGTTCGCAACTGCGCGCTGATACTGTCAAAGATCGCCAACGATCTGCGTCTTTTGTCTTCCGGCCCTCGCGGCGGCTTTGCAGAGATCAAGCTGCCCGCCCGCCAGCACGGCTCCTCCATCATGCCCGGCAAGATCAACCCCGTTATGCCCGAGGTCGTCTCGCAGGTGGCTTTCCGCATTGCCGGCAATGACGTGACCATCGGCATGGCGGCGGAAGCCGGTCAGCTGGAGCTCAATGCCTTTGAGCCCATCCTGTTTCATGCGCTGTTTGAATCCATCAATCTGCTGTACCGCGTTTCCGTGGTGTTTGAAAAATACTGCATCGAGGGCATCGAAGCCGATAAGGAAAACTGCCTGCGCAATCTGATGAATTCCACCGCTGCGGCCACTGCGCTGTGCCCGGTGATCGGCTACGAGCAGGCCACAGCCATCGTCAAAACGGCGCTGCATGACGGCCGTCCGGTGCTGGATGTTGCCGCCGAAAAGCTTGGCAAGCCTATGCAGGAGATTGAAGAGATCTTCCGCACTGCAATTGAGAATTGCTGATCTGAAAAAGCAACCCCTCTTTCCGATCGGAAAGAGGGGTTTTTTACGTGCGTCTTGCCAGAAATTGATGATTCGGCTATAATAAAACAAATCAGATCCCGCGATCATCATGGAGGGTATATTATGGCCGACGCTGCGCGCCGCAAGCATATATTCCTGGAAAAAGAGCATCCCGAATCCGCTGCCGATCCCAGCTATCGGATGCGGATTCTGTCCGCGTTTGCCATCAGCTTTGTTGTGCTCGGGCATGTCAATTTTACCGGCAACATGGAAACGACGCTGACAGAGCCGCTGACCTTCTGCGGCTGGTTCCCTTATTATTCGCTGCATCTGGCGCTGTTTTTGTTCATCTCGGGATATTTTTTCCGCGATCTGCCCGCGGATCGCCCCCTTTTCCCGTCGCTGCTTCGCTTCATCGGCAAAAAGGCCGTCAAGCTCCTGCTGCCCTATTATATTTTCACCGGACTTTCTCTCATCCTCAACCGCTGCCTGCACATGGAAGGCTTTTCCTTCGGGCATGCGTATACGCCGACTGACTGGCTGATCACGCCCTGGCGGGATCCGTATTTTGTCACCTTCGCCACGCCCGCGTGGTATCTGCCCGCGCTGTTCCTGACCGAATGCTTCTATTTGCTGCTGCGCGCGCTGTTTGGCAAATTGTGCAGGCGCAGCCTGCCGCGGGAGATTCTCCTTTTGCTGTGCACGCTTTTATTGGGCGTCGCCGCCGTTTACTATAAAGAAACGGCGGCCCTCTCCGGGACCGCCGTGGTCTGTCTGCGTTCTGTGGTAATGCTCTTTTTCATGCAGGCGGGCGTCATGTACCGCCGGCATCTTGAAAAACACGATACGCTCAAAAGCAGCTGGTATTTCCTGCTGGTATTTGCCGCGCAGTTCCTGCTGATCACCCTGTCCGGCGACAACGCCCTCAGCCCCGGACTGTACGAGCTGAAAAACATGGGCAAAACGGGCGCCGTCTATTTTATCGGCGGCGTGACGGGCGTCATGCTGTGGCTGCGCATCAGCGCAATCATCGCCTCGCTGCCTTACCGCAGCCGGCTGATCGTCTTCATCGGCAAAAACACCAAATACATCATGGCGCTGCACGTTTTTTCGTGGTTCCTGCTCAATACGGCATTGAGCCGCCTGTATACGCTCAACCGCCGTCTGCCGGTGATTTCCGGCTTTTCGCAGGAATGGTATCATTCCTTCCTGTACTACTGCCACACGGTCAATCCGCGCATGCTCCTATTGTATTACGCCGTGGGCATGGCGCTGCCCCTGCTGATTGCCTGGGCAGTGCAAGCCTTTGCGCGCACGATCCGTCAGGCGCTGTAAGGCCGCTCACTTGCTGCCAATCACCATCCGCGCAAGCTCCAGGCGGTTCACCTTCATATTGGCCGAATACGGCAGGCTCTGAAGATGCACATAATGCTCCGGCATGGCAAATTTGGGGAGCCTGCCTTTTAAGTATGCCTTCACTTCTTTTTCGGCCAGCGTGCCCGTATAGCACAGGTAGATATCGCTTTTCTCTTTATCATACACACAGCAGCAGTCGCTCACGCCCTCGGCGCCCAGCGCGGCAAATTCCACCTCGCCCAGCTCCATCCTGTAGCCGTTGTGCTTGATCATATTATCCTTGCGGCCGACGACCACCAGTTCGCCCTTTTCATTCATATAGCCCAGATCGCCGGTTTTAAAGTACAATTCGTTATAGCCCTTTTTCAGCGGATCGTTGACAAACGCCGCCTCCGTGCGCGCCGCATCCCTGTAATAGCCCGCGAACATCCACGGGTTGCGGATCAGCATTTCGCCCGTTTCGCCGCAGGGCAGCGCCTTGCCCTCCTCATCCACAAAGATGATACTTGTGCAGCGGTAGGGAATGCCCGAGGGCACGTTCTCGTCATTGCCAAAGTCTCTGTCCACCTTGTACAGCGAGGCCGACAAAAGCTCCGTGCTGCCGTAGAAATTCCAGAAATGCCCCGCCTTGGGCGCCGCCGCCTCCCATATTTTCATGGCCTTGCCGTTGATCATTTCGCCGGAGGGCAAAATGAACTCAAGCTCGGGCAGACATCCCGGCGTCAGCACGCCCGAATCGGCCACAGCATTGAAGCTCGACGGCGTCATGCATAGCTCGGTAATGCCGCATTCCCGCATCTTTTCCACCAGCTTTTTGGGGAAGGACAATAATACCGGCGGCAGGATATGCACCGTTGCGCCCACCGCCAGCGGCGGATAGATATCCAGCAGGCAGTTGGCGTAGAAAAACGGCGACTGATTGCCAAACACCGTATGCTCGTCAAAGGGATAGCGCCGGCAGGTAAACTCCGAATAATCAATCAGGTGCCCGTGGGTGTGGATCACGCCCTTGGGTACGCCCGTGGAGCCGCTGGTATACATGATAAACAAAGGATCAAAGAAATTGCTCTCCTGCCGGACTTGTTCAAGATACTCCGCATCCACTTCCGCTTCCGTCAGGGTATCGTAAGCAACAAATTGATACCGCTCCTCCAGCGCAGCCTTGGCCTTTTCGGCCGCATGATCGTAAATCACCAGCCGGGGCTCCAGATTGCCAAAGATCGTCTCCAGCCGTTCCGCAGGCGAGGCGGGATCCAGCGGAACATAAAAGCACCCGGCGTACAAAATGCCCATCGTCGCCCGGAGGTTGGGAATATGGCGGGCGTCCATCAGCACCACCACGGGCTCCTTATGCAGCCGATACTTTTTCAGCGCGCTGCCGATGCGCATGGCGTCTTCCATCAGCTGCGAAAAAGTCACCTGTTCGCGCTCATCCGCAAAGGCAATCTTATCGGGAAAGCGCTGCGCCGAGCGCTCCAGATATTCAAGGCAATTGTTTATTTTATAATATGGCTCCATTCTTATCCCACCTTGCATGATTTCGTTTTCCGCTATACTGCCGCTCTTTTCTTCATTATACTTGATTTTATCAAAACAAATCAAGTATTTCCCGCATCCTGCCCGATTGCAAGGCGCAGCCCGTCATATGCGGCCATCATGTCCATTTCTTTTAGCACCCGCGCGGTGTCCTCATGCGATCCATGCAGCGTGCGCGCCATGTGCGAGGCCACCAGCTTTCCGCCCTCTCGCAAAAGGTTCTTCTCTTTGATTTCCGCCGTCATCTTGCGCAGCATGGGAATGGTGTTATGCTCAAACAGCCGCCAGTCGTCGCTGTCGCCCACCGTGCAGTCAAAGATCATCAGATCGTAGGTGTGACAGAGCATTTCCTTCCACGAGGGGCGGAGGAACCACGCGCCGTCCAGGCCGTAAAAAATCTCCTTGCCTTCCGGTGTTCTGATAATATAGTGATACGCCTTTTTCGTGCGGGTGATCACCTCGTCGTGGTTGGCAAGCAGAGGCGTTACCAGATACCGCCCCACGCGCCGGCGCTTATAGGGGGACAGCGAAACAAAGGTGATATTTTCGTGCGCGCCCACCTTATCGCGCGTAAAGCGGTCGCAATACAGGCGGATCTTTTGCTTTTCCGCCAGCTGCAGCACCGTTTCGGCGCGGAAATGATCGCTGTGCCCGTGGGTGATGAGAATATCCGTTACATGATCGTATAAACCGATCTCGCCGCAGCTTTCCGAAAAGTCCAAAATATGCGGCCCGCAGTCGATCAGAAGATCATCGTTTACCAGCGCCGCACAGCAGCGGCGAAAATCCGCATGCGTCAGCTTATGCTCCATTTTCCAGTCGGCAGCGCCGGTGCCCAGAAATAACAGTTGATCCATATCCGTTTCCTCCGTGCGCGGTTGATCTGCTATCATATTACCCAAGACCCCGCCTGCTGTCAAGAAAGAAGGGTTTTAAGCCCCGCCGGCGAATAAAACCAAAGAATGAATCCAAAGGATGGTTGCCCATGCCCGATATCATCGAAACCTTCTGGCCCATGCCGGACGGCGTGAAGCTGTATACCCGCATCACCGTGCCCTGCGGTGCGCGCAAAGCGCCCATCGTCTTTATCCGCACGCCTTACGAAAACGCGCACGACGGACAAGCGCACGATCCCGCAGCCAAAAATGAATACGATGTTTTTGTGGAGCACGGCTACGCGGTGGTCTTTCAGCATTGCCGCGGGCGCGGCGACAGCGAGGGCGTATGCATCCCCTATGAAGAGCGCGAGGACGGCCTGCGCTCGCTTGATTTTATCCGCACGCTCAGCATATACAACGGCGAAATCTACCTGTACGGCGGCAGCTATCTGTCCACCGTGCACCTGACGTACCTGGACACGGAACCTAAGGACGTCAAAGGCGCGGTGCTCAACATCCAGACCGACCGGATGTTTTTCCGCAACTACCGCAACGGCTGCTGCTATGACTTTTGCAATCTCAATTGGTGGCTGAGAATGA
>JAZQXQ010000279.1:0-4546 GCA_045632965.1 Clostridia bacterium | reverse complement strand
GGCAGCGAGGCGGTGTATTCGCTGAGTTGATCGGGGGAAATCTCAGCGCGCTTCATATCGGCGATCCATTCGCCCGATTGCGTGATGAAGCCCTTGCGCGCAGATGAACGGGCGTAATAACGCATATCCTTTTTGCATTTGAGCAGCGCCCGGGCCATGGCGATGTTTTTGCCGTTGCCGTCCACGCGCTTTTGCTGCGAAGGATTATATAAAAGGAAAAGACGCTGAACGAAGCGGGAATAGGAAAAAACTTCAATGTCAAAAAAGCCCTTGAGATGAAGCCCCTGCAAAAGATCCTTTTCTGCCTGCAGGGTGTATTGCTCGGGCACGATAAGCAGACAGCGCCTTTCCTGCTGTCTTGATGATTTGACTTCGTTTTCAAGCGCGGGCCAGAGCGACGCGCTTCTTCCGCCGTGGATTGTCAGCATGTGCATTTCCTCCTGCGTAAATTGTACCATGCAAGCGCAAAAAAGGCAAATGACCAAAATACAAAAGAAAAACGGACAAAAAGCAAAAAAATGTAAAAAACATCCGTTTATCTGTTGACAATCGTGCCCGGTGTCGCTATAATACCACTATCACAGGTGAAACACCGACAGAAAGGGGGCTCGCAGGATAATGTACCGTGCTATGCGAATGTTCATGATGCGTGCGAGCTCACACTCGTGCTGTTTGTGTTGCGCTGCGTGAACATTCTACCTGTTTAGATGTTTATAGCCGCTTCGCAATGGCGCGAAGCGGTTTTTTCAGTGTAAAAACACACAGACGTAGTGAAAGGACTGAAGCAAAGCAAATGGCAGAGGCAAGCAAAACGCCGCTGATTGAGGTCAAAGACCTGAGGAAGGTTTTTGATACTCCCGCCGGAAAAGTGGTTGCGCTTGACGGCATTAACCTCAAGATTGACAAGGGCGAAATATTCGGCATTATCGGCATGAGCGGTGCCGGCAAATCCACCCTGGTTCGCTGCATTAACCTGCTGGAGCGTCCCACCGAAGGCGCGGTGATCGTTGAAGGTGAAGATATCACCAAGCTGAGCAACAGCGAACTGCGCAAGAAGCGCCGCAAGATCGCCATGATCTTCCAGCTGTTCAACCTGATGAAATCCCGCACAATTTACGCCAACGTCGCTTTCCCGCTGAAGGGCTCGGGTATGAGCCGCAAGGAAAAGAATGAAAAGGTGATGAAGCTGCTCAAGCTTGTCGGCCTTGAAAACAGGGCCAAGGCGTATCCCAGCCAGCTCTCCGGCGGCCAGAAGCAGCGCGTGGCCATTGCCCGTGCGCTGGCGAATGATCCCAGCGTTCTGCTGTGCGACGAGGCCACAAGCGCGCTGGATCCCCAGACGACGCAGGATATCTTGAAGCTCCTGAAGGAGCTGAACGAAACGCTGGGCCTGACGATCATCATCATCACCCACGAAATGGCGGTCGTCAAGGAAATCTGCACCCGCGTTGCCGTGACGGAAGACGGCCATGTGAAGGAAACGGGCGGCATTTACGAGGTATTCTCCAATCCGCAGACGCCCATCACCAAGCGCTTTATCGCCACCACCAGCAACATGAACAAGATTTATGAAGTGCTGGAAAATAACCCTGCGGTTCTTGGCGTAAAGCCCGGCGATGTGGTAGCGACGCTGGAATTTGACAGCGACAGCTCCGGCGAAGCGATGATTTCCTATCTCAGCCGCGAATACGGTGTGAACGTCAACATTATTTTCGGTAATGTCGAATTGCTCGCCGGCACTCCCTTTGGCAAACTGGTGGTTGCTTTCCGCGGTGACAAGGAAGCGGTTGAAAATTCGCTCAAAACTTTGAGTGAGCATCATGTAAGGACGGAGGTGCTGCTCAATGCTTGAACTGTGGCAGAGCTTTCTGGAGCTGATTCCCAACGTAGTCTACACCCGTAAGGAACTGCTTAAGTGCATTATCCAGACGCTGCAGATGGTGGGCTGGACAACGCTTTACTCCGCGGGCTTTGGCGTGATCTTTGGCGTGACGCTGGTTGTCACCCAAAAGGACGGCATTCTCGAATGCAAGCCGATTTATCAGATCCTTGATAAGCTGATCAACGTATTCCGCTCTATTCCCTTTGTTATCCTGGTGGCGCTTTTGATCAAGCTGACCCGCATGATCTCCGGCACCTCCATCGGCACCAAGGGCATGATTTTTCCCATGATCGTGGCCACGGTTCCTTTCCTCTCGCGTCAGATTCATTCGGCGCTGGTGGAAATTGATCCCGGCATGATCGAGGCGGCGCAGTCGATGGGCTGTTCGCCTCTGGACATTATCTGGCGCGTGTATCTGCGCGAAGGTTTGCCCGGCATGATCCGCGGCGCGACGATCACCATCGTCAACGTCGTGACCATCACCGCCATGGCCGGTTATGTCGGCGGCGGCGGCCTGGGCGACTACGCCATCCGCTACGGCTGGCAGCGCGCGATGACGGACGTAACGATCGTGACGATCATCATCATTCTGGCGATTGTCACCATTATTCAGACGCTGGGCGGCTTCCTTGCCCGCAAGCTTACTCACTGATCGTAGGCCAATGGCTTGTGATACATCATTTTGATACTATTTTAGGAGGAAAACACTATGAAAAAGGTTCTCGCTCTGGTATCCGTTCTCGTTCTTCTGCTTTCCTGCGTTCCCGCTATGGCTTGGGAGCAGGGCACCGTCGTCAAGGTTGGTATCGTTGGCAGCACCAATGAATACTGGACCGTCGCCATGGCCGAAAAGATGAAGGCCGAAGGCATCATCCTTGAGTTTGTTACTTTCAGTGATTACAACATGCCCAACATCGCTCTGTCTCAGGGTGAAATCGACATGAACTCCTTCCAGCACTACAACTACCTGGCCAAGTGGCAGGCTGACAACGCTGCCAACTATCCCACTCCTCTGGCTGCCATCGGCGAAACGCTGGTTGCTCCCCTGAGCCTGTATTCCAAGAAGTACGCCTCTCTGGACGAGCTGAAGGATGGCGACACCGTGCTGGTCATGAACGACCCCACCAACGAAGCCCGCGCTCTGAACATGCTGGTAAATGCCGGCCTGATCACTCTGTCTGAGACTGCCGGTGAATTTGCTACCGCGCTTGACATCAAGGACAACCCCAAGAACCTCAACATCATCGAAATGGCTGCCGACGTGATTGGCGCTCAGATGGATGACCCCTCCGTGGCTGTTGGCTTCCTGAACGGTCAGTATGCCACCCAGGCCGGTTTCAACCACGAGCAGGCTCTGCTGGTTGAAGCTTTCGATCCCACCAACTCTGCTCAGCACGGCATCGTGAACATCATCGCTGTCCGCGAAGCTGATCTGAACAACGAGCTGTATCAGTACATCGCCAAGTCCTTCCAGTGCGCGGAAGTTGCCGAAGTGTTCAACACCCTGTACGCCGGCTCCTTCGTTCCCGCCTGGAACGCCGAGGAAGCTGCTGCCCAGTAATTTTGATCCACCGCCGCGGCGAAGGAAACTCCGCCCCGGTTTTTATTGACTTCGTGTGAGCAGCGTGCTACAATAAATTGACAATTGAACAGATAAAGAAGATACGGTTTGAAAAGCCCAAAGGCTGAGTAGATCAATAGGGAACCCGGTTGGAATCCGGGGCAACCACCATTACTGTATTTGATTAGAAGAAAGCATGGACCATTGGGGAGAATCCCTGAGAAGGCGCTTTCGTGCGGCTGAGCCGCTCATCATAAGTCAGGAGACCTGCCGTATCTTTCAGGTGAACACAATTGGGTGAGAAGCGTGCAGCCGGTTTATCAAATGCTATGGCAAGAGGGATCTTTTGCTGTGTTTTGGTGAAACTTGCGTGCTTTTCTGACTGTGTGCCGGAAGAGCATTTTTTGCTTTTTCAGATACATTAAAGGAGGAAAAGGACAAATGAAGAAACTGGTACTGGTACTGATGGCACTGCTGATGGCGGCAAATGTTTGCTGCGCGGAGGAAACGAAAGTTTTTGTGTCCATCACCGATGGTGAAGGCAAGCTGGTGATGGCGTATGAAGAAGTTGCCGTCACGGATGCGGGCGGCGACGGCGCGCTGACGATTAACGATGCGCTGATTGCGGCGCATGCTGCCAAGTGCGAAGGCGGCGCGGACGGCTACGGTGCTGTTGCGAGCGAATACGGCCTGTCCATGACGAAGCTGTGGGGTGATGATAACGGCGGCAGCTACGGCTATTATCTGAACAATGCTTCTGCCTGGAGTCTGCTTGATGCTATTCAGGCGGAGGATCACGTAAAAGCGTACGCGTATACCGACCTGACGGCGTGGTCGGATACCTATTGCTATTTTGATGTGAATACGGCTGCCGTCAAGGCAGATGCCGAAGTTGCCTTGACCTTGGCTGCGGCTGGTTATGATGCGAATTGGAACCCAGTTACGCTGCCCGTTGCCGGCGCTGTGATTACGGTGAACGGTGAAAAAACGGAATGGTTGACGGATGAAAACGGCGCGGTGAATATGAAATTTGCTGCTGAAGGCGTGTATGTTGTCAGCGCGGTTTCGGATGCGCAGGTGCTGGTTGCGCCCGTGTGCATTGT
>JAZQXQ010000278.1:0-2957 GCA_045632965.1 Clostridia bacterium | reverse complement strand
GTTCCTCTCGATGGGCAATGCGGTTTCCGTCATGGTGGGCCAGGCGCTGGGCGCGGATGATTACGAAGGCGCCAAGGCCACGGTGTGGAAGCTGATGTTCTTCAGCATCTGCACCTGCTTTGTGATGGGCGGGCTGCTGATTGTATCTTCTCCCTATATCCCGCTGTTGTACAGCGGCGTAACGCAGGAGGTGCGCTCGATGGCCAGCGGCATGCTGGTGCTCTCCGCCTGTGCGATGCCCCTGCATGCCTTTGCGCATTGCTCGTATTTCACATTGCGCTCGGGCGGCAAGACGGTCATCACCTTCCTGTTTGACTGCGGCTACACCTGGGTGATTTCCGTGCCGGTGGCGCTTTTGCTGGTCAAGGTGATTGGCGCGCCCATCCTGTGGACGTACGGCACGGTGCAGCTGGCGGATATCATCAAGTGCGTGTTTGGCTATGTGCTGCTGGTCAAGGGCGTGTGGATTCAGAATATCGCCAAGGCCCATGCGTAAATTATGCTATGAAGTGCCCGGGGAGGACGAGGGCAAAAAGCTGAGCGTGATTCTGCGCACGCGGATGAAGCTTTCCAACCGGCAGATCAGCCACCTCAAATTCTCCGGGGGCATTTATCTCAATGACAATTGCGTGCACACAGGCGTGTTTGTGCATGCAGGCGATCGGGTACAGGTGCTTTTGCGCGATCACGGCCCCGATCTTGTGCCTTATCAGCTGCCGCTGCGCGTTGTCTATCAGGATGAAGATGTGCTGGTGGTGGATAAGATAGCGCCGCTGCCCTCCATCCGCAGCGTGCATCAGGATGAAAAAACGCTGGAAAACGCTGTATATGCCTATCTGGGCTGCCCGGAGGGGTATATATATCGCCCGGTTAGCCGCCTGGACAAGGGCACGAGCGGGCTGATGCCCATTGCGCTCAATGCTTACGCGCACGACCGCATGCAGCGCGCGCTGCATACTTCAGCGTATGTGCGGCAGTATCTGGCGGTGACGGAGGGTGCGCCAAAGGACAATGCGGGCGTGATCGACCGGCCCATTGGCATGGAAAACGGCGTGAAGCGCTGCATTGATCCAAACGGCAAGCGTGCGGTGACGCATTATAAGGTGCTGCGCCGCTGCGAAAACGGGCGCGCGCTGATGCATCTGCAATTGGAGACGGGGCGCACGCATCAGATCCGTGTGCATTTAAGCTCGCTGTCGCATCCGGTGGCGGGGGATTTTATGTACGGCTGGGAATTGCCCGAGCTGCCCGGCAGATTTGCCCTGCATGCGGCGTATCTGCGCTTTTTGCATCCGGTAACGGGCGAAGAAATGGTATTTGAGAGCCCGCTGCCTCAGGAATTGCAAAAAATTTTAGGATAAATTTGCAAAAACGGGATGAAAATCTCTGCATTATACGTTATAATATATGAAACCTGACAGGAGGAAACGACGATGAAGAAACTGGTGGCTTTGACTCTGGCGTTGATCACGCTGGCACTGTGCGCCGCGCCCGCGCTGGCCTATACCTATGATCCTTACTATATCATTCCCGACAGCAATGTGCGCAAGCTGACGGAGGAAGAGCTGTGGGGATTCACTCGCGAGACGCTGCGCTATATCCGCAACGAATTGCTGGCGCGTCACGGCTATGCTTTCAGCAATGATAAGTTCTACAATTATTTCAACGCCAAGCCCTGGTACATTGCCGGCGGCTACAACGAGGACAGCAAGCTGACCGCGCTGGAATGGGATAACATCACCCTGGTCAAGAAGGTCGAAAAGGCCATGGACAAGAAAAAGACCGAAAACCTGGACGGCGTTGATATCAAGGAGATCATCGCGTATCAGAATTACGTCGGCGGCTACGGCAACGAGCTGGGTTACGGCAATCCCCGCGGCGACGGCTCGGGCGATATCGTGGGCGATTCTTCCAAGCTGGATAACGTGGTGATCACGCCCCTGCCCGCCGAGCCCAACTATATCTACAACGAGCAGTACATCATTCCTGACAGCGACACCCGCGAATTGACCGAGGGCGAGCTGTGGGCTTACAGCCGCGAGACGCTGCGCTACATCCGCAATGAGCTGCTGGCGCGCCACGGCTACGTATTTGGCGACAATAAGTTCGGCCGTTACTTCAGCAGAACCGACTGGTACAAGGCCGGCAATTACGAGAATGAAATCCTCACTCCCCTGGAGTGGAACAACATCAACCTCGTGCGCACGGTAGAGCGCAAGATGGATATTCTGGAAATCGAGAACGAAGAGGGCCTGGATATCGAAGAGATCATCACCTGGCAGAACGGCGGTACGCTGCCCAGCTGGTATAAGAAGTAAGATGGGGGAGACGTTAGGGAGGCGGCTTTTAAGGTAAAAGCCCCTCCCTAAAACCCACCCGAAAACCTGCGTTGTGGACGTGAAAGTTTGATGCAGGCGATACGAAAAAGGGATTCGGAAATCGGATGTGAAAGCAAGCTTTCCCACCGCTTCCGGATCCCTTTTTCTACGCGCTTCGCGCGTGCGATTGCGCAAGCGCAATCGGCCAGCTGCGGGGGTGTGCCCGCGGGGGAACGCCGTTTCGCGGCGGCGAAACGAGCGGGTTGGGGATGACGCGCTCTGCGGAGCGCTACACCTCATCCGTCACGGTTACGCCGTGCCACCTTCCCCTTGAGGGGAAGCTCCGCCGGAGGCGGTGATGAGGTGTAGCCGCCGCAGCGGCGTTCCCGATTCCGCGCGCAGCGCAAACCCGCTCGTTTTTCCGCAGAAAAACGGCGATTTTCAAACGTAATCCGTACCAAAGCGGCAGTCCGCAGGGCTTGCCCTGCGGGTTTGCTTTAGCAAACTGAAAAAGGTGAGGGAAGTCATTGGGGCGAGCTTGCTCGCATCCGTGATCTTCCTCACCTTTTTCAATACAACTGCCGCGATAAGAACGCGCCCAACTCCCACTCCGATTGGTTTTCTGTTTCTCTTTTGACT
>JAZQXQ010000277.1:0-15537 GCA_045632965.1 Clostridia bacterium | reverse complement strand
TCTTCGCGCCGTGTGGTTCAATCCCCATCACCTGCCGGGGAAGGAAAATATTTTCCCCGATTACGAAATCGCTTCGCTTTACGAAATTCCCGCGCTCATCGAAAAACTGTAATATAAAGGAGAAATTATCATGGCTGTACTCAAAGGCAACTGGTTTTCCGACAAGCTGCAAATGAACACGCACGTCACCGTGTGCATGCCCGACCTGCCCCGCGAAACAAAGGCCACCGTCATTTTGCTGCACGGCCTCAAGGGTGACGCCGATGTGTGGATGTACCGCGTGGGCCTTGAATTTTTCGCCAACAAGCACTCCCTCGCCTTCGTCATGCCCGAGGTTCAGCGCTCCTGGTATATCGACATGGCCTACGGCCTTGATTACTTTGGCTATGTATCGGAAGAAGTGCCGCAGCTGACCGCGCATTATTTCAAGCTGCCCGTCGATCCCGAGCATCTCTACATCGGCGGATTGTCGATGGGCGGCTACGGCACCATCCGCTGCGCGCTGAAAAACCCCGGCCGCTACAAGGGCGCGATGAGCTTCTCCGCACGCGTGTTCATGGAGGGGCGTGCCTTCCTGCATAATGACGACCGCTCGGTGCGCGAATTCCAGGGCCTGCTGGGGCTTGACCGCAAGACCAGCCTTGAAAACAATACCGACGTGCGCAAGATGCTTGCTGCCATTAAGGATGCGCCGAAAAAGCCCAGGTTCTACGTCGCCTGCGGCACGGAGGATACGCTCTATCCCGAGTCTGTTGAGTTTAACAAGCTGCTGAAGGAAGCTGACTTTGACGTAACGTACGAAGAATGGTCGGGCCGCCACAGCTGGGATTTCTGGCGCGAATCGCTGCCCCGGGGCCTGAAGGCGCTTGGGCTGACGGAAGAATAATTCACGTTCTCCCCTGCTGGCGCAAGGTAACGGACACCTCCACCTGCACGTCCGCCGCTTTGTAGCGGCTGTCCCACCCGCTTTGCGCCCAGTCAAAGAGCGTCAGATACTCCCGCACCGCCACGCACCCATACCCCAGCGCATCGCAGGAGGCTGCTTGCAGTTTGCGTATCAGCATTTCGGCCTCCCTTTCAATATGCCCTGCGATATCCTGCGTGGGCGCATCGCGGAAAGCAGAATATTCCACCGTCACGGGCAGATGCAGCATCAGCGCTTCCTGCCCGTTTTTCTTTGCAATCGTCAGGCGGCTTTTGCCGCGCGGCCGCACGTCGAAATACTCGCCGTCAACGCCCATGGCCATGCTGAGCGCCTTTCCCGTCATCAGGTGATACAATTGCACCTCATACCCTGTGAGCAGGGCGAAATCCCCCGTGCTGCCCATCGCCAGCGCGCCCGCATATTCGCCCATGGAGGAGCCCTCCACCGGCAGCGTGCCGGGCAAAAGATCCACCGGACGATCCTCGGGTGCCGTATCCCCGCCCTGCGCGCTTTCCCCGGCGAAGGCCGCAAAGGCGATCAAAGGATCGCGCCAGGAGGAACCCAGATCCCGCAAAAGCGCAGAAAGCGTGGCCGTTGGGATATACCCCTTTTCGCGCAGGGAGTCGAGCGTCACATCAAGGTAGGTGCTCAGTCTTTTGCCGATGGCGGATTTTTGATTTTTGAGAAACTCCTGCGCTGTGCCGCGGCAGATGATCACTTTGGCGTGCGTGCGCACGTTCTGCAATATATCCACCTGCGTGAGGATGCTCTGCAATTGCCCGCTTGTGGCCGCATCCAGCGATATAATCACCTCGCGCAATTGCCCAAAGCGCATCACGCGGGGCGTGGCGGCATGCAAGAGGCTCATGGCATGCTCCCATGTTGTGCCGGTAACGGAAAGATTAAAATAGTTTTCCTCCTGCCCGCTTTGCCCGCCCTGCTGCGTTTGATCGCCGCCCCCGCCCGTCGCGCCGTAATTGGGCGCCTTGATGGTCAGCGTATAGCCGTTTTCATCCAAATCCACGCCCAGGGTAATCACCATCAGGCTTTTGCTCAGTCCGTCCGCGCAGCCCGACAGCACAAGGCACATGCATATAAGCAGCAAAAAACAGCGTTTTTTCATGCATTTGCCTCCTTTTTGCGCACAAACAGCAAGGGAATCATAAACAGCACGCACAGCGCATACCGCAGCGGCAGAAATATCTGCAGCGCGGGCAGAATCGTATCAAGCGGCAATAAGGCAAGCGGCACGGCAAGCAGCATCAGCAAAAGCACGGGCGCTTTTTTCTTTTTCAGCGCCGTGTGCAGACATTCGCAGGCGGTATCCCCCGCCGTCGCAAACGCAGACAAAAACAAAAGCATTCTCGATATCAGCATCAGCGACCAGGACAGCGTGTTGGGGCTCATTTCCATGATCAACTGCAGCTGCAGCACAAAGCCCCAGTCGCCGCGCAGGAGCGGCGCAGGCAGAAGATATGCATAGAAAAAAAGCAATAGCGACAGCATCAGCAAAGCCAGCAGCGGCGGTAAATACGCCCTTCTTTTTTTGAGCGCCGTGCTGTATTCGCCCTGCGTGAAATACGGCATTGCGCCCGCGCTCCATACGCCGCCCGTCAGATACGCAGCGCCCCGCAGCGTCTGCCCGCCGCCGTAGCCCAGCAGCGGATACAGATGTCCCCATTTTCCCTCCGGCAGCGCAAAAGCAAGGCAGATGACAAACGCCGAGAGGAAAAACCCGCTCAGCGCCGCCGCTGTTCTGCGCGCGCCGCCCCGCTTTTTGCCCGCCAGCGACAGCCCGGTAAAAAATGCCGCCGGCAGCGCAACGGCACTTCGCACCGCCCCGGGCAAAACATACGCGCACACAAGCTCTGTAAGCGAAAGCAGGCAAAGCGCCGTATCGCTGAAAAACAGCAGCGCAAACAGCATCGCCTGCGCCCGCGGCAATTGATACGCGCGTCTTTTGGCGCCAAGCGAAGACAGGGCATACAAAGCGCCGGCAGGCAGGATCGTAATCAGCGACGACAGATACGAGCTTGTCGAGGCAACGGACAAAAGCGACAGCGCGCTCATCACAAGCAGTTGCGCATACATCAGCACGCTCAGCGCCAGATTGTTTTCACGCTTCTGCGCGCGCAGATTCACCTGATCAAGCGTTTCTTTACTGTGCACGGCGGTGGTCGTCTGCATCAGTTTTCCTCCTCCCATTTGCGCATGCGCCCGCGGGCGCGCAGCATCGATGCGGGGTTTGCCCTGTATCCCCGCAGCCGCTGCCGCCATACGGGCGCGCGGATAATAATATCCGGATTCTCCGTGCGCTCCGGCGCTGCGGGCGCAAACAAGGGCACGCGCAGGCTGCGATGCGACAGGGCATGGAGCACAAACAAAAACAATAAAAAGAAAATGCCAAAGTATCCCGCCAGTCCCCCGGCAATCACCAGCAAGATTTGCGCAATGCGCAGGGCAATCGTCGTCGGGTAATCGGGCGCGACAAAGCTGCCAAGGCCGCTGAGCGCCACCATGACGATCAGCTGGGGATTGACGATATCCGCCTGCACGGCGGCCTGGCCCAGTATCAGCGCGCTCACCACGCCAAGGCTGCCGCCCATGACGCTTGGCACGCGCGTACACGCCTCGTTGATGAGCGAAAAGATGATGAGCATCAGCAGCGTGGCCGGGAATACGCCGATGGGCATGCGCGACTGCGCCTCCTGCACGCTGGTGAGCAGCGACAGGGGGATGCCCTCGGTGTGGTGCATAGTCAGCGCCACAAAAAGCGCGGGCGCAAACAGCGCGCACAATACGCCAAAAAGCCTTAAAAAGCGCAGAAACGTGCCGTACTGCCATCTCAGCGCGCTGTCATCGGGCGCGTGAAAAAGCTCAAACGCGCTGATGGGCAGCGAAAGCATCTGCGGCGCGTTGTCAAGGGCGATGAGCACCTGCCCGGAGAGCAGAAAGCTCGCCGCGCGGTCGGGCCGCTCGGTGGCAATCATCTGCGGAAAAAGCGCCATGGGATCGTCCTCCAGCAATTGCTCCAGCATGCCGATGGACGACACATAATCCACATTGCAGTTTTCGATGCGCCGCAATACCTCCTTAACGCAGTCCTCCCGCGCCACGCCCTGTATGTACAATACGCTCACGCGCGTGGGGATGCGGCTGCCGACGCCGGTGGCATGGCTGATAAGGCTGGGCGATCTGAGAATCCGCCGCAAAAGCACGATGTTATCTCTCAGCGTTTCGGTAAAGCCCTCCTGCGGGCCCTGCACCACATTTTCATTCTGCGGCTTGGTGACGCTGCGCTTGACATATCCTTTGATATCGCAAATCACCGCGCCCGCCATCCCCTCGCAGATGATCGCCGCATCGCCGCTGTACACGCGCGCAAGCAATTGCGACAATTGCTGCGTGTGCGCAACCGAGCCCACGGGCAGCAGTGTTTCCATCAGGCTTTCGCGCGTCACCTCGGTAAAGTGCGCTTGCATGCAGGGCTGCAGCACATAATGCGCAATGCGCTCGTTATCAATCATGCCGTCGACAAAATAGATCACCGCGCGTTTCCCGGCGATCATAAACTCGCGTTTGACGGAATCCTCGCACAAAGGGATGTGCATGGCAAAATCAATCAGGCGCGCATTTTCGGCAAAATCCTCCGTCAGCGCGCCCTGCATGGGGGCGTTCAGGGGCATATTATTCCCTCCGTTTCAGGAAAAGTATGGCTGCCCGCGGCGTTTACTATGCACCTGAATTGTGATATGATACAGAAAGAACAAAAAAGGAGGCGGCGCCATGCATCTTGGCATTTATGTGCACATTCCCTTTTGCGTGCGCAAATGCGCGTACTGCGATTTTGCGTCCTACGCCAACCGCATGGATGACATGCCCCGCTATGTGGACGCGCTGTGCGATGAAATCCGCGCGCGCACCAAGGAAACGGGCCGTCTCACCGCCGATACCATCTTTTTCGGCGGCGGCACGCCCTCGCTTCTGCCGCCGAAATTGTTTAAAAAAATCGTCCGCACGCTGAAAGACTGCTACGATTTTGCGCCCGATATCGAATTTACCGTGGAAAGCAACCCCGGCACGCTGACAAAGGAGCTGGCCGGCATGATGGCGCAATGCGGCGTCAACCGCTTGTCGATGGGCATGCAGTGCGCACAGGAGCATCTGCTCAAAAACCTTGGCCGCATCCACGATATGCAGGGCGTGGAAAACGCTGTGCGCGTCGCCCGGGAGGCCGGGATAAAGCGGCTGAATCTTGATCTCATGCTCGGCCTGCCCGGGCAGACAAAAGACGACATGGCGCAGACGCTCGCGGAGGCGCTAAGGCTTTCCCCCGATCACATTTCCTGCTACGCGCTGATCGTGGAGGAGGGCACACCGCTGTGCCGCGATATTGACAGCGGCAAATACACGCTGCCCGGCGATGACCTTGACCGGGAAATGTATGAAATGTGCCGCGAAACACTCACGCAAAACGGCTTTCATCAATACGAAATCAGCAATTTCGCCCTTCCCGGCTGCGAATGCCGCCACAACGTCCACTGCTGGCAGTATCAGCCCTATCTGGGCTTTGGCTGCGCGGCGCACGGATTTTTAGATGGCGTACGGCGCGCCAACGTGCCCTCGCTGGATGCTTATTTGAGCGGCGCTGTGCCGGAAACAGAAACGATCGAAAAAGACGACGCCATGTTTGAATGCGTCATGCTGGGGCTGCGCCTGACGCGCGGCATCGAGGAAGCGCGCTTTAAGCAGCAATTTGGCGTTCCCCTGTGGGAAACATACGGAGACAAGCTGCAAAAAGCGGTGGATGACGGCCGCCTCCAACGCAAAGACGGCCGCGTTTTCCTCACCCGGCACGGCATGGACGTGATGAACAGCGTGCTGGTGGAACTGCTGTAAATCACCTGCGCTTGCCAGCCGCGGCAAAACATGATAAAGTATACCCATGACAAATTGACTTTACATAGCTATTTATAGAAGGAAGGTTATCGCATGAAACAGCATCTGCTTTCCCGCCGTCAGTTTCTGAAAGTCACCGGCAAGGGCCTGGCCGCCGCCGTTTTCGCCGGCACGCTTTCGCGTTTTGAAGCGCCCAAAGCCGCAGCGGAGGAAGAAATTATCTCCGTCAATTCCCTGGTGAAGGGCCCCAAGGAAATGCGCGTGGTCTTCCTCGAGCGCCTCAGCACCAAGAAATCCGACGCCTTTTATATCACCTGCACAGATGAAAACGGCATGGAATTGTACCTTGTGGACGGCGGTCTGGCCACGGGCAAGTGCTCGCTGGAACTGAACAACCTGCGCAAGGAAATCCTCAAAAACGCCGGCCTTGAAAGCGAAAACAAAAATAAGAATTACAAGCTGGACGTGCATCTGCTCATTTCGCACTTCCATTCCGACCATGTGCGCGAGCTGAGCAACGGCCTGATCGCCCACAAATACATGCGTATCCTCTCGGCCTACTATCCCGCGCCCACGGTGCTGGATCAGTCCGGCGTGTACGACAACAGCAAAAACAGCGATATCGACGACCGCGCGAGCGTTTTGTCCACCCTTGCGCGCTGCTGGCCGGACGCCGAGCAGCACGAGATCGACTTTGGCAACACTTACATCGTGGATACCAACATCGGCGAACTCAAGCTCTTTGCCTCCGATATGGACTGGGGCACGCCGGAGAATGCCAAGTACGCCGAGGACGTGTATTATCCCGATAATCCCGCCGACCGCCGCGCGGATATGCCCGTGGCCGTTGTCAACTGCAACTGCCTGTGGATGCGCTTTGCCTTTGCGGGCCACTCCGTGCTCTTCACCGGCGACACCATGAAGAAAAAGGCCGCCGTGAACGACGAGCCGCTCGATCGCTTCATTGCCTATTACGGCGGCGAGGCGCTCAAATCCGACATCATCAAATACCCGCACCACGGCCTTTCCCGCAATCCCGCGGCCAAGCCCATCCGCGATCATCTGATCACCGATCACGAGCTGGCCTGCTGCATCCTCACCGGCAACAAAGCGGGCGAAAAGGCGGGCGTGGCGCTTGCCGAGCAGGGCGTCAACTGGTACGACATCGACGGCGGCAGCGTCGTCTACTCGCTGACAGAAGACGGTCTTAGCAAGATTTCCTGATGAAAAAACAGGCCAGAGCAGCAGCTTTGGTCTGTTTTTGCAATAACATCGCTTTTTCTGCAATGGCAATTGCCATTCTGATCAGCTATAATAAATGGGAGCTTATATGATGAAAGAAAATCTCACCCGCCGCGAATTTCTCTGTCTCTGCGGTAAATCCCTCTCCGCGCTGGTATTCGCGGGGGCGTCGCTGCATTTCCCGCTTCCCGCCGCCAAGGCCTCGGGCAAGCTTTCCGTTAACGAGCTGGTCACGGGCGAAAACGAAATGCGCATCGTCTTTTTAAAGCGCATTGACGAGAATAAATCCGATGCGTTTTATATCATGAACACAACGCCCAACGGCCTTGAAATTATCCTGATCGACGGCGGCCGCGCCAACAGGCATTGCCGCGAAGAATTGCTGCAGCTGCGCGCCGATATCTTAACGCGCGCGGGCCTTGCCGATGAAATTGACAAAAGCACCTACCTTTTGCACCTTAAAGTGCTTATTTCGCACTTCCACGGCGATCATGTGAACGAGCTGATGGAAAACATCGCCCCCTGCAGCTACAAGCTCCGCCTGGATGCGGTGTATTACCCCGCGGCCACCCAGCTTCCGCGAGGCGGCGAATATAACAACGACGGAAACGACGACATCATGAAGCGCTACAAGCTGCTGGAAAGCGTGAAGGTGCACTACGTCAAATACTGTGAAAAATACGAAGTGCCCTTTGGCGAAACGATGGACGTGCCCACATCGCTTGGCGCTCTAAGGTTGTACGCCTCGCCCGTTGACTGGGGAGAAGGCGAGCATCTCAAATGGATGGAAGAGTACCACTTCGCTGCCAAGCCGCAGAATATCTATAACGGCATGGGCACCGAGGTGCTCAACGGCAACTGCCTGTGGGCGCGCATGGAATACGCCGGGCATTCCGTTCTTTTCACCGGCGATACCAACAAAAAGTTTGAGGACCGCACGGACGAAGCCTACGATCTGTTCATTCAGAAATACGGCGAAGAGCTGCGCAGCGACATCGTCAAATTCCCGCACCACGGCCGCGGACGCGACGCCGCCGCCCAGCCGACACGAGATCACCTGCTGACGCAGGATAAAAACGCCGCGTGCATTCTCTCGGGCGTGGACGGCCCCGAGCTGGCGGGCGTAAAGCTGGATCAGCTGAATGTAAAATGGTATGATCTCAACACGCAGGACGCGGTGTATGTGATCCGGGAAACGGGCATGGAAAAGATCGTGTAAAAACGAGGATAACGCGCGCTGCGGCGCGCTCCCCCATCACACTCATTGACTATAACAAAGGAGCAATTCTCATGGACAAACAATTCACCCGCCGCGAATTCCTCAAAACCGCCGGCAAGGGCCTGTCGCTGCTGGCGCTGTTCTCCGGCGTGATCCGCTTTGATACCCCCGCGCACGCCAAAGGCAAAGAAACGCTCTTTGTCAACGATCTCATCCACGGCGAGGATCAGCTGAAGGTCACCTTCCTTGAAATCCGCCACGAGGAAAAATCCGACGCCTTTTTCATCATGTACCTGAGCGAAAAGGGCCTGGATATCATCCTGCACGACGGCGGCATGGGCGATAACAAAACCTACGAAGCGCTGCGCGACCTGCGCAGGGAAATCCTCGAAAAAGCCGGTGTCACGGGCAACGAAGCGAAAAAATACAAGCTGCGCCTGCGCTCGGTCATTTCGCACTTCCACGGCGACCACACCTACGCGCTGGATACCAACATCCTGCCCGCCACGCAGCTTTTCCACTTCACCGACGCCTATCTGCCGCCCATCACCTCTCTGGCCACGGGCATTTATGATGACGACAGCAACGGCGACCGCTGGGAGCGCGTGCGCTACATGAACGCGGTGGAAACTTACCAGCCCCATATCAACATTCATCAGATGGACTACGGCGAGAGCATCACCGTGCCCACCGATATCGGCGAGGTGCGCCTCTTCGCCCCGCCCTTTGACTGGGGTGAAAACGAGGAGCGCCTGCGCATGTTTGAAACCTTCTACGGCTATAAAACGGCGTACGTCCGCCCCGAGGCCATCCCGATCTGCGTAGTCAATGCCAACAGCATCTGCATGCGCGTAGCGCTGGACGATCACTCCTTCCTCTTCACCGGCGATATCGAAAAGCGCATCCCCATCCGCAGCGACGAGCCGCTGGATGTGCTGGTGGCTCACCACGGCGCCGACGCGCTCAAATCCGACATCATCAAGTATCCCCACCACGGCCAGCAGCGCAACGCCGCCGCCAAGGTGATCATGTATCAGCTCATCACCGATAAGCCCGAGGCCATGTGCATCCTCACCGCCTCCGACGCCTGGGAGCAGGCGGGCTACGAGCTCAGATCCCGCAATATGCCCTGGCTTGATCTGCGCAACGGCTCCATCCTCTACACCGTCAAGGACGGCAAAATCAGCCACGAAGTGATCAAAGACGCCAAATCGTTCCTGTGAGTGTAGAATAAATTTTGTACACATATTGCCAAATGCTGCAGAAATGGTTATAATAGAAAATGGCATAGGATGGACCCTTTTCCGTCCCAATTCACATGCCTGTAAATTATGAGGAGGTTATTCCCATGGTGAAAGTTGCTATTAACGGTTTCGGCCGCATCGGCCGTCTTGCGTTCCGTCAGATGTTCGGCGCCGAAGGCTACGAAATCGTTGCCATCAATGACCTGACCAGCCCCGCGATGCTGGCTCACCTGCTCAAGTATGACACCGCTCAGGGCCCCTACTGCGGCAAGATCGGCGAAGAAAAGCACACCGTGTCCGCCACCGAGAATTCCATCATCGTTGACGGCAAGGAAATCAAGATCTACGCTGAGAAGGACGCCAACAACTGCCCCTGGGGCGAGCTGGATGTAGACGTAGTGCTCGAGTGCACCGGCTTCTACTGCTCCAAGGAAAAGAGCCAGGCTCACATCAACGCCGGCGCCAAGAAGGTTGTTATCTCCGCCCCCGCCGGCAACGATCTGCCCACCGTCGTGTTCTCCGTTAATGAGGGCATCCTGACCAAGGAAGACAAGATCATCTCCGCCGCTTCCTGCACCACCAACTGCCTGGCCCCCATGGCCAAGGCCCTGAATGATACCTATCCCATCCAGACCGGTATCATGACCACCGTGCATGCCTACACCGGCGACCAGATGATCCTGGACGGCCCCCATCGCAAGGGCGATCTGCGTCGTGCCCGTGCCGGCGCTCAGAACATCGTTCCCAACTCCACCGGCGCTGCCAAGGCTATCGGCCTGGTCATCCCCGAGCTGAACAAGAAGCTGATCGGTTCCGCCCAGCGCGTTCCCGTATGCACCGGCTCCTCCACCATCCTGGTGGCCGTTGTTAAGGGCGAAAACGTGACCAAGGAATCCATCAACGCCGCCATGAAGGCCGCTTCTTCCGCCAGCTACGGCTACACCGAGGAAGCTCTGGTTTCTTCCGACATCGTCGGCATGACCTACGGCTCTCTGTTCGATGCCACCCAGACCATGGTTGCTCAGCTGGATGAGAACACCTATCAGGTGCAGGTTGTGTCCTGGTACGACAACGAGAACAGCTACACCTCTCAGATGGTCCGCACCATCAAGTACTTCGCTGAGCTGGGCTAATTGAAATTCCTGGCTTTTTGAAGGCTGAGGTGTGCCTGCGGTTATCGTCAGGTACGTAAAATGTTGATTTGGTACGATAGGCTTCCGCTGCCGGAAGCACTGTTGGTACGATAAACATTTACCCCTCTTTCCAATGGCTTTTGTCAAAGGAAAGAGGGGTTTTTGTATGCATTTGAACGACTGCATTATGGAATTTGGCTTTGACTGCAAAGCGCGCAAGCTTTCTGATAAAACGATCAGCAATTATCAGAAGCAGTTGCGGTATTTACTGCGCTATCTTGAAGCCGAATTCCAGGTCAACCAGGTGGAAGAGGTACGATCCTTCCATATCAAGCAGTTTCTTGTTTCCATGGATGACAAGGGCAGAAAAGCCAGGTACATCAATGATCTGCTAAAGGTATTCAAAACCTTTTTCAACTACATGAAGAAGGAAGGATACATCGAGGAGCGCCCCACTGCCAGCATTCACAACATGAAGCAGCCCAAAGTGAAGATCATCACTTTCAGCGAAGAAGAAATCCGCAAGATGCTGAACTACTACCAAGGGCGCAATTTCCTAAACATCCGAAACCGCACCATGATTGCGCTGTTTTTTGATACTGGCATGCGTCTGACGGAAGTAATGACGCTGCGGCCTGAACAAATTCGCGAAGACAGCATCATCGTCCATGGCAAAGGTAACAAAGAACGCCTTGTGCCTGTGTCTGCCTATCTGGCAAAAGCTCTGATGCAGTATCAGATGGTTCGCGAGGCGTATTTTGAGGCGAAACTGCCGGAGAGATACCTGTTCGTATCGAAGAACGGCAGGAAGCTGACCCAAGAGGCAATCACAAAGGTTCTGAAAAAGGCCGCTGCTGATGTTGGTGTGAACTGTAATGTCAGAGTTTCACCGCATACCTGCCGCCATACCTTTGCACATCTGCAATTGAAGAACGGGTTAGACCTGTATAGTCTATCCCGTTTGATGGGACATGAGAGCGTAGCGATTACGCAGCGTTATTTGGAAGGAATCAAGGACGATCAGGTACTGAGAAAAGCACAAAAGACGGGAGTCTTGCATAATTTGTAAGGCGAAATAAGATGAGAACGTAACTTTTCATTTTGTCAATAGGAAAATGAAAATTTTTTCGCGCAAAAAGAGCGTTTTGTGTTATAATGTTTTTGAAAGGAGGAAGAGCAATGAGTACGACTACATTTGCTATAGCAAAGCCCATTTTGAAATGGGTTTTGGATAATGTTCATTTGGATCAGCTTCCTCCTCAAATAAGCAATTACTTAGTTGCTTGGAACAATGAGGAAAAAGAGCCTACCTACAATCAAATAGAAAAAGTAAGCCAGTCTACAGGTATTCCTCTTGGCTATTTCTTTTTGCAGATCCCACCACAAGAAGAACTGCCCTTGTTGGAGTATAGAACGGTAAACAGTCAAAGCTTTGATCGTCCGAGTCGTGAACTTATTGACACCATGCATGATATGGATCAAATCCAGGAATGGACTCGCAATCATATGAAAATGGAAGGGCATGCTCCACTTGCTCTTGTTGGGGCCTTAAAGGGACACGAAAATCCTATTCATGCCGCTCAAGCAATTCGAGAATTACTTGAACTTGCTCTTGATTGGTTTACTGATTGTAAAACAAATGCCGATTCTTTTCGCTATTTGCGTAATCTAATCAGCGATTTGGGCGTATTAGTCATGATGAATGGTATTGTTGGTAATAACACCCATCGACCTTTAAATATATCTGAATTTAGAGCTTTCGCCGTTGTTGATGATTATGCTCCTTTGATTTTCATAAACTCTAATGATTCTGAAAATGGTCGTTTGTTCTCTCTGCTTCATGAATTTGTTCATATTTGTCTTGGAGAAGATGACCTGTTTAATGACAGAGATAGCACGGCATCGGGTGTAAAGAGTATCGAAACGTTTTGTAATGCAGTTGCCGCAGAACTGCTTGTACCATTTGAAATCTTCACAAAAGTTTGGGAAAAATACAGTAGCGAATATGATGTCAAGCAAACTGTTGATATACTTGCAAGAGAGTTCAAATGCGGAGTAACAGTTATCGCACGTCGTGCTTTGGATAGAGGGTATATTTCCAAAGAAATGTATCAGGATATCGCACGTTTGGCAGTAAAACTGTATGCAGATAAGAGAAAAAAAGATAAGGAAGAAGGAAAAGGCGGCGGCGATTATTACCGTACTGCAGCAAGTCGTATCGATCAACGCTTCTTCACAATGCTATCGACAAGCGTTGCAACGGGACGTACTCTCTATAGTGATGCTTTTCGTTTGACCAACACCAATCGTTCTACATTCTTCAAACTGGCAGAGACAAGATTGGGAGGTGGATTGTTTTGAGCAATGACACCATCTTCCTTGTGGATGCTAATTCATTGATTACGCCGCATCTATCTTTTTATCCGTTTGATTTTGCACCGAGCTTTTGGAGTCAACTTGAGACGCATATAGCAAGCGGTCGCATCGCTATTCTTGACATGGTCAAGGATGAAATCCTGCGTGGAACGGATAGTCTCTGCACATGGATGCAAGATGCTCCTGTAGGTTTGCTGATCGATCATCGTTCTCCCGAAATTCTCAGCAACTATCAAAAGGTTCTAACCCATGTGCAAACACAACCTTGCTACAAGCCCAGCGCACTGCATGAATGGTCAAAAGCAAGTGTAGCAGATCCTTGGATTATAGCAACAGCTATGACCCACGGATATACGATTGTTACTTTTGAAGGACGAAACAACAATCTGTCAGCACATCAACCTAGTAAAGAAGCAAAAATACCTAATGTTGCCGAGGCTTTTGATGCTAATGTGATTCGCTTGTATGACATGATGAGAATCTTGGAATTCCACCTCTAATTATCAAATGAAGAAGCACATCTCCAGAAGAGATGTGCTTCTTTTCATAATAATCGCAAATACTTATATACAGTCGGCCGACTCAGGCCGCATATCCTTGCCAATTCGCTCACGTTCATATTCCCTGCGGCGAACGCCGGATAGTGCTTATAGAAGATCGGCGGAATATCGTCTTTTGTGGTCTGCGGCCTGCCGATTTTTCTGCCCTTATCGCGGGCATTCTGCATTCCGCTGCGGACACGGGCGCGGATCATTGACAATTCCAGTTCTGCGAATACGCCGCTCATTTCCAGAAACGCTTTTGACATGGGATCAACTTCGCCATTCCGGCAGTCGATGGTAATGCTGCCCACGATCATTAGTCGCAAATGCTTCTCCTTTACAATGTCCAGTATTTCGCAAAGCTGCTGTGTGCTTCTGGACAGTCGGCTTACTTCCAGCGTGATAATTGTGTCCCCACTTGTAGCCATATCCAAGAGCATATGAAGCTCCTTCTTCACCTTCGCGTCGCCGTGTTCATACTCAAAGATTACTTCGTCCGCGCCTGCGGCTTTCAGTTCCCGGATTTGACGGTTGATGTCCTGTTTATCTTCATTGGTGCTGCATCGTGCATAGCCATATGTTTTCATTTTGCGGCCTCCTGTAAGCAAAAGGGTGGATCGCCGCAAATCGTTTCGTTTACCGCTTTCTTTTACGGATTTCCGGCCTTTTCAGCGGCGATCCCGCCTCTTAGTGACTGTTCATCTTTACATATGTTTCCGTTTACGCCTTTTCGACGGCAATGCAATGGGCCATTTCCAGCTTGCGGATGCGATCCCGCATATGATACAGGGCTTGGCCGATGGTGTTGACCGCATATCGCACTTCCCTGTGATCGTCGCCTTTCAGCAGCCGCATAATGTCTACCGCATCATCTTCGTAAAGGGTGATAGCTCCTTCGACCAAGAGCCGCATATCCGTAAATGCGTCGCCCGTGATCCACAAATAATCTGCATCTACTGTCATCGTTATTCCCTCCGTATGGGGAGGCGGGATCATCCCGCCGTCCCCAAGATCATATTCACGGCCTTTTCAGCCTTGCCCGCCGCGCTGACGATGAAGCGTGTATCGTCTTTCAGCACTTGCAGCCAGTTCTGGATGTAGGCCGCATTGTTGCGGAAGCTGTCCGGCGTTTCAAGGCCTGTATGATTGACCAATGCCACCGCGCCAATCTCTGCGATCAGTTCTTCCTTGCTGTAATCCTCCGAACCGAACGCCGCAACGCGATCCAGACGATCAAGGCGGGATTTGTGGCCCGTGCTGTGTACCAACTCATGAAATGCTGTGCTGAAATATTCGGCGGTACTCATGAATTGCTTGCGGATAGGCAGCATCACGGTATCAGTTGCGGGGCGATAATAGGCCCTGTCGCCCTGTTCGTGGACCATATGAACACCTTCACGCCCGAGGTATTCATATATGACTTCTTCGGCGGCTCTTGTGTCGGAATGGTCTGCCAGAATCGTAGGCAGCGGCTTCGTGTACCGTGCAGTCAGCCCTTCGCATTGGTCAATGTGGAACACGTTGTAATAACGCAGGAAGGGAATCTCTTTGACTTCGCCGGTTTCTTCGTCCTCTTGCTCAATCCATTTCCAGAAGACAACCATGCTGGCCTTTTCGCCCTTCTTCACATAGCCGCCAGCCTTTTGAATCTGCGCATATGTGGCATATTCGCCGGGACGGCCCAAGAGCATCTGATTCAAGAGAGAATAAGGCTTGCCGGTTGCGTGGGAGACTGCCGCGCCGCTTGCGATCCACGGTTTGCGCCACGGAATGACGCCGCGTTCCATCTGCTGCATGATTCGGGAGGTAACTTCCGCGTAAATATCCATTTTCTTTGCTCCTTTGCTTGTGGGGAGCAAGGAATTGTGGTAGAATATCCTTGCTCCCCGGTTCTTTCGCGAGTTCTTGGTGAGCGTTCGCCGGAATGCTGTGGTAGGTGTTCCGGCTTTTAGTTTAC
>JAZQXQ010000276.1:0-9665 GCA_045632965.1 Clostridia bacterium | reverse complement strand
CCCACCGCCGCGCCCGATGCGCCCATCAGGCAGGTAATGCCTGCAGGCACCGTGAGCGACACGCCGTGCAGCACCTCGTTATCGTCAAAACGCTTGCTGATGCAGGATAATTTCACCATTACAAACGCTCCAATCTGCGGTAGGCAAGGCGCAGCGCATGCAGCACCATTCTGGTAAACAGCACGCTCAGCGCCACGATCACCGCCGTCCAGGCGAACAAACCGCTGGTGTCAAAATAAACCTTGCTCTGATACAGATTTTCACCGATGGAGCCCATGGGGATGCCGATCACCTCGGCCGCAATGCCCGATTTCCACGCCATGCCCAGCGCTGTTGCCGTGCCCGAAAGCAGGTGCGATTTGACATGCGGCAGCTCCACCAGCAAAAGACGGCGAAGGGGCGAGAGACGGTACATTTTTGCCATTTCCTGCATCTCGCGGGGAATGGACTGCAGCCCCTGCAGCAGATTGGAATACACAATGGGCAAAACCATCAGGAACGAAATGAAGATGGACAGATCGCGCGAGGAAAGGAACATGAGCGTGAGAATGATAAACGAGGCCACCGGCACGGATAGCACGGTCACCATCAGCGGCTGCAGTAAAAATTCCAATGGCCTGCTGCGGGCGGCCAGCAGCGAAAGCACGGCGCCCAGCGTAAAGCCGGCCAAAGCGCCAAGTGCGATGCGCGAAAAGCTAAAGAGCAGCGCGCGGTAAAAGGCGCCGTCTCTCAGCAGCTCAAAAAGCCGCGCAATGACCCGCACAGGCGAGGACAATAGCAGCGGCTGATTAAGCGCCATGGCCGCCGCCTGCCAGACCAAAAGCCATAGCAGCGCGGCGGCACAGCGGTAGCATGCAGTTTTTGTGTTACTTGCTTTCTTCATTCACGTAGTAGAAGCTGTCAGCAGGCAGCGCGCCGCCCACGGACGCAGGATTGAGATCATAAAGCACTTGCAGATAAGAAGAGAGCGCGGTTTTCATTTCGGCGCCGGTGAGGCACACGATATTGCAGTAGGGCAGAGCCTTTTCGGCGATGGGCGTCTTGACGATGCCCAGTTCGCCGATCAGCGCGGCGGTCTCGGGCACAAATTCATTGGCATACTGCGCGGAGGCGGCGAACTCCTTGAGGAAATTCTCAACAGCCTCGGGATTTTCCTGCAGGAAGGCCGTGCGCACAACGATGCCGGAGGTGATCATGCGGCTGTCAAGGCCGAGGGAATCCCATTCTTCCGTCAGGTTCAGCGCGATGCGCAGGCCCTGCACCTGATTCTGCGCCACCGTCACATAGGGCTGGGGCAGCATGGCATAGGCCTGCTCCTGCTTCGCCATGAGCGCGACCACCTCGGCGGGCTCGCTCTTCCATTCAACGGTTACGTCTTCACCCAGCGTCAGGCCGGATTGCTTGAGCAGGTAGGTGAGGTTGTATTCGGGCGTGGAGCCGCGGCCGGTGGCGTAGATGGTTTTGCCTTTGAGGTCGGCAAGGGACTGAACGCTTTCGCCGCCCTTTTCCACAATGTAGATCACGCCCAGCGTGTTGACGGCCAGCAGCATGATGCCGCCGTTGGTCTTGCCGCTGAGGATGGCTGCGAGGTTGACGGGGATGGAGGCGATATCGAGCTTGCCCTGAATGAGGCTGGGGGAGATTTCATCCGCCGCGCCCGCCAGCAGGAAATCATACTGGTTGGCAGACAGACCGTTTTTGCCGTCGTCCAGCAGTTTTACAAGACCCATGGCCGTGGGGCCTGTCATGGCCGCCAGACGGACAACGGGCTTGTCGGCGGTTTCGGCAAAAGCGCTCACGGAGAGCAAAAGTACCAGGGACATAACGAGACTCAAAATTCTTTTCATACTGATTACTTCCTTTCGGTCCTCTTGGACCGGCATCAGTATAACAGCATCAGTTGTTATTTTCTGTTGCAATTGCAACGAAAAGCGCCGTATTCAGTGAAAATGTATTTTTATGGAAGGTGATTTCGCCGTTTTTCTGCATGCGGGAAAGCTCGCGCGAGAGCGCGCTGCGATCAACGCCCAGATACGCCGCCATGCCGGCACGGTCAAAGGGCACGGTGAAGCGATGGCTGCCGGCGTCGCGGGCGCACTCGGTAAAGAAGGCGCGCAGCTTTTCGCGGATGCCTGTGCGCGAGAGAATCTGGATGCGGTCGTTCATTTTGAGGGTGCGTTCGGCCAGCATGGCGGTGAAGCGCTGGCGAAGCTTCATGCACAATTCCTCCGGCACGCGGCAGGCGCAGGGCTGCAGCAGGTTATCGCAGCGCAGCCAGAGCATTTTTACATCGGTGAGCGCAAGGAAGGTGAGCGGCGCGTCTTTTTGGAGATAGCACAGCGCTTCGCCGAAGGTCTGCCCGCTTTGTACGCAGTTGAGTACCATCTGCCGCCCGTTAATATCATCCATGCTCACCTGTACGGTGCCCGAAAGCACCAGGCCAAAGCGCGTGATGCGGTCAAGCGCGGATTTGATGACGGCGCCGCGGGGATAGGCGGCTTCCTGCGCGTCAAAAAAGCGCAGGGCTTCCTTGAATTCTTTCTGCGACAGCTCGTGAAACAAAGGGTTTTGCATGCTTGCGGGCATAATGCATTCTCCTTACATGAACTGGTATCAAGATAGCACAAAACGGCAGATCATGCAACGAAATTTCCTATTTGTTGGGTGAAATTTTTCTTTGGATTCATTTACAAAAACAGCAAACGGTGTTATAATGATTACTCAGGTAAATCAATTATATTTTTTCACGAAAGGGGGCGCCTTTCCGATGCAGGAACGCGTTCTTTCCATTCAGGGCATCAAGCGCCTTCCGTATTACCTCAAGTTCCTCAAGGAACTCAAGGAAAACGGTGTTACATACGTTCCGGCGGCGGCGATCGCCGAATCCCTCAATATCTACGAAGTGCAGGTCCGCAAGGATCTGGCTGCCATTTCCCGTCAGCCCGGCAAGCCGCGCGTGGGCTTTACCGTCAACGCGCTGATTGAGGATATGGAGCATTTCCTGGGCTATGACAACACCAACACCGCCGTGCTGGTGGGCGCGGGCCATCTGGGCCAGGCGCTGATGAGCTACAGCGAGTTCTCGCACTACGGCTTGCAGATTGAGGCTGCCTTTGACGTGTCGCCCGATCTGATCGGCCAAAGCATTCACGGCATCAAGGTGCATCCGATGGAGGATCTTGTTTCCCTGTGCCGCGAAAAGCATATCGAGATCGGTATCATCACCACACCCATGGATCATGCGCAGGAAGTGTGCGACAAGCTGGTGGAGGGCGGCGTGAAGGCCGTGTGGAACTTTGCGCATATCTATCTGCATGTACCCAAGAATGTGGTGGTGCAGAATGAAGACATGGCGGTTTCCTTTGCGCTCTTGTCCAACCATCTGGCCAGCGACGGCGCGGAGATTCCCCTGGGAGAATAACGGATGAAAAGCAGCAGGCTTTGGTCTGCTGCTTTTTTTATGTTGACAGAATCGATAACGGGAGGATACAATAAAGCCGGAAGCTGCCTGAAGGAAGGAAATATATATGACGATTGCGGATATGGTATCCATTCTGGATGCGCGCGTGCTGTGCGGCGAAAATCGCCTGGACCGCACGGTGCACTCGGCTTTTTGCTCTGATCTGATGAGCGATGTACTGGCGTTTGTCAATGAAAAAACGGTTTTGATCACGGGTATTATTAACCCCCAGGTCATCCGCACGGCAGAGATGCTCGACATCCGCTGCCTCGTTTTTGTGCGCGGAAAGGAGCCGGGGGAGGCAGTGCTTGAGCAGGCGAAGGAGCTGGGCATTACGGTGCTTGCTGCGTCGGACTCCGCCTTTACAACCTGCGGAAAGCTTTACGAAGCCGGGCTTCGCGGCGTGGCCATCGAGTGGCCGGAAAGCGAGGAAAAGGCATGAGTGCGGTGCATCAGGTATATCAGGTGAAGGCGGATGATTTCACCCGCGCGGGCGAGGCCTCGGCGGATATCAAGCGCCGTCTCAAACAGCTGGGCGTGTCCAGCGCCGTACTTCGCCGCGTGGCGGTGGCAAGCTATGAGGTGGAGCTGAACCTCGTGATCCACTCCGACGGCGGCGAGCTGACCCTCACGGTGGACGGCGAGGGCGTGCATCTGCGCTCCAAAGACATCGGCCCGGGCATTCCCGATATTGACCAGGCCATGCGCGAGGGCTATTCGACGGCCAATGAAGAGGCGCGCTCCATGGGCTTTGGCGCGGGCATGGGCCTGCCCAACATGAAGCGCAACGCCGATGTTTTTGCCATTGAGAGCGAGGTTGGCGTTGGCACGACCATCGATATGACCTTCAGGCTTGCCTGAGGGGAAAGGACAAAAGCACCATGAGCGAAATGAAGCGGTTTCATTCCGTAAGATTGGATAAGAATCTGTGCAAGGGCTGTACCAACTGCCTGATGCACTGCCCCACGGAGGCTATCCGCGTGCACGACGGCCGCGCGCACATCATTGATGAGCGCTGCATCGATTGCGGCGAGTGCATCCGCGAGTGCGGCTATCACGCCAAGATCGTGGAGACCGATCCGCTTTCAGCGATCGGGAATTTCAAATACAGCATTGCGCTGCCTGCGCCCAGCCTTTACGCGCAGTTCCGCAATTTGAAGGATATCGGCTATGTGCTGGCCGGGCTGAAGAAGATCGGCTTTGACGATGTGTTTGAGGTTGCGCGGGCGGCGGATATCGTCAGCCGCGCGATCCACGAAAAGCTGCGCGATCCTTCTCTGCCCAAGCCCTTGATTTCCTCCGCCTGTCCGACGGTCGTGCGCCTTATTCAGGTGCGCTTTCCCGATTTGATTCCCAATATCTGCGATATCCGTCAGCCCATGGAAGTGGCGGCGGACATCGCACGCACGGAATTCTGCAAAAAGACGGGCTGCGCGCCCGGGGATGTGGGCGTATTCTTCATTACGCCCTGCCCGGCCAAGATGACGGCCATCCGCTCGCCCATCGGCCAGAAAAAGAGCTGCGTGGACGGCGCCATCTCCATGATGGAGATTTACCGCGTGCTGCGTCCGCATGTGGCGAAGATGGAAACGGAAGAGGGGCTGCACGGCGAATCCACGCACTACGGCGTGGGCTGGGCGTCCAGCAACGGCGAGTCCAAGGTGGTTTGTCCCGATGATTCCTTGTCGGTGGACGGCATCCACAACTGCATCCGCGTGCTGGAGGAGATTGAGAACGATAAGTTCAGCGATCTGGTCTTCTTTGAGGGCAATGCGTGCGTCGGCGGCTGCGTGGGCGGTCCGTTGGTATACGAAAACAATTACGTGGCGAAAAACAATATCAGAAAGCTGGTCAGCGCCATCAAGGCCAAGGGCAATGTCAATCCCGTGGAGAGCGTGCCGGCGGCGATGATGAACAAATATTCCATGCACATGGATGCGCCCATCGAGCCCAATCCCGTGATGAAGCTGGATGAGGACATGCAGATCGCCATGGAAAAGATGGAGCGGATGAACCGTATCATTGAGGAATTGCCCGGCTATGACTGCGGCTCCTGCGGCTCGCCCACCTGCCGCGCCTTTGCAGAGGATATCGTGCGCGGCTACTTTACCGAAACTGCGTGCATCCATAAACTGCGCAAGCAGCTCAAGGTCATGGCGCAGCAGATGGTTGATCTGGCCAAGACCAGTTCCTATGAGGAGAAGAAAGAATGAAGGTTAAAGAGCTTTTGAATCTGATTGCGGCGGAAAATCTCACCCCCGCCGCCGATCTGGAAAAGGAAATTCTGTGCGGCTATTCCTGCGATCTGCTCAGCTGGGTGATGAAGAACGGTCAGGAGGGCATGGCGTGGGTGACGGTGCAGACGCACATGAATGTCATCGCCGTGGCCGTGCTGGCTGAGATGGCGTGTGTGATTTTGCCCGAAGATATCGATATGGAAGCCGACGTGCTGAAAAAGGCTGAGGACGAGGGCTTGTGCGTGATGAAAACCGCGCTCAGCAGCTATGAAATCTGCGGCCGCATGCACGCTGCGGGCGTGCCGGATAAGGACGCGTAAGCATGGCGTATTTTGCCGATCTGCATATCCACTCCTGCCTGTCGCCTTGCGGGGATGACGACATGACTCCGGCGAATATCGCCGGCATGGCGAAGATCAAGGGGCTGGATATCATTGCCGTGACCGATCATAATTCCGCCCGTAATCTGCCCGCGGTGCAAGCGTGCTGCGAGGCATACGGGCTGCTTTTGCTGCCCGGAATGGAGATCACGACCAAGGAAGAAGTGCATCTGCTGGGGTATTTTGATTCGGTTGACACGGCGCTCAGCTTCGGCGAGGAAATCAGAAAACATCTGCCCAAAAAGAAAAACAATCCGCGCTTTTTCGGCCGGCAATTGGTGATGAATGAGGATGAGGAAATCCTTGATGAGGAAGAGGCGCTGCTGATCGGTGCGACGGATCTGCCGCTGAAGGACGCCGCGGCGCTGGTTGCTTCCTTTGGCGGCGTGCCCGTGCCGGCGCATATCAACCGCGGCTCCAACGGTTTGCTGGTGAATCTCGGCCTGATGCCGGATGAGCCCTTCTATCCCACGGTGGAGGCGGCGCGGCATTTGCCCTGCGAGGAGAGCGCGCTGCGCGGGCGGCACGTGCTGCATTCATCCGATGCGCACTATCTGGGGGATATCCAGGAGCGCGAGCACGCGCTGCAGCTTAAAGAGGGCACAGTGGAAGAACTGCTGCGCTGGATGCGCTCGATCAAGACGGAATAACAAAGATCAATGTGAAACCAAAAAGAATTTTTGGGGTCATAATTGATCTTTTTCTTTTTACGCGCATAAACGTACAGGAAATTGCCATAAACGACAAATTAATACATATCGATATGCAAATAATTGGTGCAAAAGCGAAAAGTATGTGGTATGATCATGTGGCAAAAGAAAAAGAATGTTGAAAAAACGCGGACGTTAGCCCACAAAATGCAGGGAAAATTGCAAAATCGAGCGAGGTGGTGTGCGGCGTGAAATGAGGATATTATATTGTTTCCGGATGAAACAATAAAAATACCCAAATATCGATAAAAAACTATAAAATATACGTGCAATTCTTGCGTATATGTGATACAATAATAGGGTGGGTTAATAGGAATGTTAATCTGCAGTCAATTCGAGGAGGGAATATCTGATCATGTCTGACATGAGAGAAAAATTCGCGCAGCTTGATCTGGCGATCAGCGAGCTGAAAGACCAGCCCGGCGCTCTGATGCCCGTGCTGCAGAAGGCGCAGAGCATCTTCGGCTGCGTTTCTCTGGATGTGCAAAAGCACATTGCCGAAGGTCTGGGTGTAACGCTCAGCGAAGTGTACGGCGTTGCTACTTTCTATGCGCAGTTCACCCTGGAGCCCGCCGGCAAGTATATCATCAGCGTATGTCTGGGTACTGCCTGCTACGTAAAGGGCGCGCAGAAGGTGCTGGATAAGCTCAGCGAAGAGCTGGGCGTGAAGGTGGGCGGCACCACTAAGGACGGTCTGTTCACCCTGCAGGCCACCCGCTGCCTGGGCGCCTGCGGTCTGGCTCCCGTTATCACCGTCAATGAAGAAGTATACGGCCGTCTGGTTCCCGAGGATATCCCGGGTATCATCGCCAAGTATAAGGAATAAGGGAAAGTATGCGGGATCTGTCGCTGCATATTCTTGATCTTGTGCAAAACAGCGTGCGCGCCGAAGCGACGCTGGTGGAAGTATCCGTCACCGTGGATGAAAAAAGGTGGATTACCATCTGCATTTCCGATGACGGCTGCGGCATGGATGAAGAGCTGAAAGAGCGAGTGCTCAGTCCCTTTGCCACCACCCGCACCACCCGCAAGGTGGGGCTGGGCATCCCCCTGATGGCGCAGAACGCGCGATTGACGGGCGGCGATGTGCAGCTTGAAAGCGCATTGGGCAAAGGCACGAGGATGACCGCGACGATGGACGGGGGCAGCATAGACTGTCTGCCGCTGGGCGATCTTGCGGGCACCATGACAACGCTTATCAGCGCCAATCCCGAAAAGCCGGATTTTGTTCTGATCTGCAAAAGCGAAAAGGGCGAAATGCTCTTTGATACGCGGCAGGTGAGGGAGGTTCTTTCCGGCGTTCCCCTCAACGAACCCGAAATCACAGCCTGGATGATAGAAGCCATTCAGGAAGAAATCGAACCGATTTTTGGAGGTGTAATCCTATGAAATCTCTGGCTGAACTGGAGGCCATCCGCAAAAAGACGCTGGAGCGCATCAACCTGCGCAAGGATGATGAGAACGAGCGCGTGCGCGTGGTGGTCGGCATGGCTACCTGCGGCATCGCCGCCGGCGCCCGCCCCGTGATGCTCAGCTTTATGGAAGAGGCCCAGAAGCGCGGCCTTTCCCATGTGACGGTTTCTCAGACCGGCTGCATCGGCATGTGCCGTCTGGAGCCCATGGTGGACGTTTACATGCCCGGCAAGGAAAAGGTCACCTATGTGCACATGACCCCTGAAAAGGTTGCCCGCGTGGTGGCCGAGCATATCGTCAACGGCCGTCCCGTGGAAGAATACACCATCGGCGCGACCGAGGACAAGTAATTAACCGCTGTTAGGAGGAATAGCTCATGGATATCTATCGCGCACATGTGCTCTGCTGCGGCGGTACCGGCTGTACGTCTTCCGGTTCTGCGCAGATCATCGAGCGCTTTGAGCAGAAAATCAAAGAAACCGGCCTTGAGCATGAAGTCAAGGTCATCCGCACCGGCTGCTTTGGCCTGTGCGAAGCCGGCCCCGTTGTGATCATCTATCCCGAAGGCACCTTCTACTCCCGCGTGAAGGTTGAGGACGTGGATGAAATCGTTACCGAGCATCTGCTCAAGGGCCGCAAGGTGCATCATCTGGTGTATACCGATCATGCCACCAACGAGCAGAATGAAAACAAATCTCTGGAAGACATCAACTTCTACAAGCATCAGAAACGCATCGCGCTGCGCAACTGCGGCGTGATCGACCCCGAAAATATCGATGAATACCTTGCGTTCGACGGTTACAAGGCGCTGGAAAAGGCGCTGACCAAGATGAGCCGCGAGGAAGTTATCGAGGAAATCCTCAAGTCCGGCCTGCGCGGCCGCGGCGGCGGCGGTTTCTCCACGGGTCTCAAGTGGAAGTTCACCTACAATTCTCAGGCGGACCAGAAGTACGTGGCCTGCAACGCTGACGAGGGCGACCCCGGCGCGTTCATGGACCGTTCCGTGCTGGAAGGCGACCCCCACAGCGTCATCGAGGCCATGACCATCGCCGGTTATGCCATCGGCGCCAGCCAGGGCTATGTGTACGTGCGTGCGGAGTATCCCATCGCCGTCAAGCGTCTGGAGAGCGCCATCGAACAGGCCAAGGAATACGGCCTGCTTGGCGAAAACATCTTCGATTCCGGCTTCAGCTTTGACCTGAAGATCCGCCTGGGCGCCGGCGCCTTCGTCTGCGGCGAAGAAACCGCGCTGATGCGCTCCATCGAAGGCAAGCGCGGCGAGCCCATCCCGCGTCCTCCCTTCCCCGCTGTCAAGGGTCTGTTTGACAAGCCCACCATGCTCAACAACGTGGAAACCTACGCCAACGTGCCCCAGATCATTCTGAACGGCGCCGATTGGTTCGCTTCCATGGGTACCGAAAAGAGCAAGGGCACCAAGGTGTTCGCTCTGGGCGGCAAGATCAAC
>JAZQXQ010000275.1:0-4534 GCA_045632965.1 Clostridia bacterium | reverse complement strand
GCCTCTTGGGCGGAAAGCGTTTCCGGGAAAGCGGCGCGGACGATGCCGTCCTCCGTTACATACGTCACCTGCACGGAAACTGTATCAAGGCTCAATTCCTCGCACAGCATGTGCGCGTAGCACACAGCCTGCATGCGATGGACGGCCACGGCCATGTCCGGCAAAGGCGCGGACGGGGAAATCAGTTTGATTTCTTCAATCAGCGGGATATGCTGATCTTCGTGCAAAAGATCGATGCGGCCGTTGATGAGAAGCGCAATGCCTTCGCATTCGCCCTGCCAGCGCACGGTGCGCTCGGAAGTCTGGCCGCTTGCTTGCTGGCGCGCTTTATGTCCGCGCAGTCCCATCTGCATGGCGGAAAGCGAAACGGGCGCGATATCGCCGCCCTGAAGGGTAAATTCCACCACGCGGCGGACGGATGCGTGTAAAATATCGCTTTTTGCCATGCTTTCCACCTCCTTTGCGCTGCTTATTCCATTGTATCCGCTGGACAAGGGAAAGTAAAGGCGGTATAATAAAATATGTTTGATTTTGCTTGATACGGAGGCACTTTATGTTTGATTATACAGCTTTCTTTGCCGGTGCCAAAGAGCAGGTATTGGTATATGAAAATGCGCAGCAGGCCGCGCAAGCGGAGGAAAAGCTTTTTGCGCATTATGAAAAGGGCGAAGGCGTATACGTCTTTTCCTGCGAAAAGGTGGATCACAGCGGCGAGAGACTCAAGGAAAAGGTGATTGAAGCTGCGGTGGGTACCGGACGGGATACGGAGTATCTTAAATGGCTGGTGACGGACGTGCGGTTTGTTTCCATGCTGATCTGCAGCGAGGAGCGCGCGGTGATTGAGAATATTGCGGGCATTGAAGCGCTTTGCGATTTCAAAAAGCAGGGCGTGACGATTGCGGGCGATATCGGCGCGCATCTGGAGGCATATCTTGCCATGCACGAGGGTGCAAAGGCGATTTTGCCCTGCGCGGCGTATCTGTGCGGGCTCAATACGGTGGAAGACTGCCTGAAGGATGAATTTGTGCGCGATTTTATTGCGCACGCGCTGGCGGATGAAATTGCGCCGCAGCTGAAATTGTCCCGCGAGGAAGCGCTGCGCTACGCGGCGGATGTGTTCATCGGCTATGGCAAAAACGGCGATGCGCTGCTGACCGAGATGGCGGAAAACAGCGTAAATCGCTATGCGGCCTATGTGCTGCCCATGCTTGCGCGCCATGTGCAGAATAAGAAGGCCATTGCGCCCTGTCTGTGCTTTGCGCTCAGCGCTTTGATTATGTACTATGCCGGTGCGCGCAGCGACGGCAAGGGCGGTTATCAGGGCGTGCGCGGGGAAGAATACTATCCCGTGCGCGACGATGATGAAGTGATGCACGCCTTTTCGCGCATGAGCTGCGATATGGACTGCGATTCTTTGGCGTATGCCGTGCTGTCCGACTGGGAGATGTGGAATAACGATCTGCGCAATGTGCCGGGCCTTGCTGACGGCGTGACGGGCCAATTGCGCGATATTCAGCTGCTGGGCTCCAAGACGGCGCTGAAGGTGGCTGTGGAGCAGCACGATTAAGAATAAAAAAGACCGTGCCAGCCGACACGGTCTTTCGCCTTATTATTTCCACAGGGGAGAGGGATACTCGCCGCTTTTGATCATCTGTGACATGGCGGCCTTGACGGAGGGGAGATCCTCCTGATAGGTGACGCCGTACCACTTGCCGGAGGTATGCAAAAGCCTGGCGGTTGCCTGTCCGTCGTGCATGGTATCATTGACCACGAAGGGCAGGAAGTATTCGCCCTTGAGGGGATTGGTTTCCATGGCGTTTTGCCAGAAAGCCGGGAAGCGATCCCACAATTGCTGCATGAAATCCGCCGTGAAGCCCCACAAATTCATGGAGACGGGCGTGTCCAGCGGAAGGCGGGTGTAGGTTTCGCCATCGAGGGTAAAGAGCGGGCCGTCGCAGCTGGAAATGATGTGCGTGCGCTCAATGATGTGTTTGAGCATGCCGTTTTCATCCGCCGTGCACACGCCGCGGGAAACATAGCCGTTTTCGGAGAGCGTGTTTTTGATTTCAAAGCCCACCATGGCATACTGACCGGGCGTATCGGTGGAAACGAGGAAGTTATAAATCTTCTCGAAAGCGTCGCGGCCGTAGAAATCATCGCCGTTGATGGCGGCAAAGAGCGCGTCAATGACGTCCCTGCAGCACATCACGGCGTGGCCGGTGCCCCAGGACTTGACGCGTTCCTGCGGCACGGTGCAGCCTTCGGGCAGCGTTTCGGGACGCTGGATGACGTAGTGTACTTCCATGATCGATTCGACGTTTTTGCCGATCTTTTCGCGGAAGGTATCGTAGATTTTTTCGTTGACGATGAATACCACGCGGCGGAAGCCTGCACGGTAAGCGTCAAACAGGGAATAATCGATGATGCATTCGCCGTGTTCGCCAAAGGACGCCATCTGCTTGATGCCGCCGAAACGGCTGCCAAGACCGGCGGCCATGATCACGAGGATGGGGGATTTATTCATTGGAAAATCTCTCCTTGTGCAGTAAGGTAACAAGCGTATTATAACACAATCGGAAAAGTTTTCAAACATAAAAGGAGATCGATACATGCACATTGTTTTGTATGCGCCGGAAATTCCGCAGAATACCGGCAATATTGCCCGCACATGCGCGGCGACGGGGAGCGTATTACACCTGATTGAGCCGCTTGGTTTTCAGCTCAGCGACAAGTATCTGAAGCGCGCCGGGCTTGACTACTGGCATTTGATGGAATTGCATGTGCATCCCGATTTTGATACAATGATGAAGGAGTACCCGGAGGCGGTCTATCACTTTGCCACGACAAAAGCGCCCAGAAGCTATCATGAGGCGAAGTTTGGCGAAAATGATTTTATCGTCTTTGGCTGCGAAACAAAGGGGCTGCCCGAGTCACTGCTCAGCCGCGTGTATGACCGCTGCATCCGCATTCCCATGCGCGAGGAAGCAAGATCACTGAATCTGAGCAATTCCGTGGCGATTGTATTGTATGAAGCGCTGCGCCAGCAGGATTTTAAGGGGTTGAAGGGCGAAGGCAGTCTGACGGGCCGCGATGACAGCGCGCAGCCCTGGATGGATTATGTGTAAATAACCCGGAGGGAATTATGTATCAGGAACCGCAGGATGATTATTTTGTCCGCAAGGAAGAGGAACGCGAAGAAAGGCTGGACCGGCTGCGCATGACGGCAGGGCTGCTGAATTTCTTTGGCGTTGTGCTGGGCGTGGTTGCCATTTTTGTATTGGTTGTGCTGATCGTCAGCCTTTGCAACTGGCTGTACCGCGATATGTCGGGCATTTTTTCTGTTGTATTTTCCATTTTCAAAAGCTGAGGAGGCGCTTGTATGCGCGTATCGTGGCAATCGCTGTATGATGAAATCTATGCCTGCGAAAAATGCGATCTGTGCAGGAGGATTCATAACAAAGTGCCCGGTCAGGGCGATGTGAATGCGAAGCTGATGTTTATCGGCGAGGGCCCGGGCGCGGATGAGGATTTGCAGGGGCTGGCTTTTGTGGGCGCGGCGGGGCAATTGCTGACAAAGATGATTGCTGCTATGGGCATGACGCGCGAGGAAGTGTATATCTGCAATATCGTCAAGTGCCGTCCACCGCAGAACCGCGTGCCCGATCCCACCGAGGCGGCGAGTTGTTTGCCGTATCTTCGCCAGCAGGTGGCGCTGGTAAAGCCCAAGGTGATTGTGCTGCTTGGCTCGACGGCGGCAAAAACGCTGATCCGCGAGGATTTCCGCATTACCCGCGAGCACGGCAAATGGGTGGAGAAAAAGGGCATCTGGTTTATGCCCACCTATCATCCGGCGGCGCTGCTGCGTGACGAAAGCAAAAAGCGCGACGCATGGAATGACTTAAAGGCAGTCATGGCAAAATTAAAGGAGCTGGAGGCGATGGAGCATGGCGGATCTCAAAGCGTTTGAGCGGGAAGTGGAAGATTTTTTCAAGCCGCTTTTTCCCGGGGAAGATAAAATACTGGTATTTGGCGACGGAAAAAGCGATCAGCCGCCGCTGATGCTCATCGGCGAAGCGCCGGGCGAGCAGGAGACGATCAAGCGCCGTCCTTTTGTGGGCAAGGCGGGCAAGAACCTGGACGAATTTCTGCAATTGATGGGCATGGAGCGCGGGGAGATTTTTGTCAGCAATGTGGTGAAAATCCGCCCCACGGCCGTCGGCAAGACGGGCAGAATCAAGAACCGTGCGCCGAGCAAGGAAGAGATTGCCCTGTTCAGTCCCTATTTGATGAAGGAGATTGAGCTTGTCAGGCCCCGTGCGCTGGTGACGCTTGGCAACGTGCCGCTGCGCGCGCTGATGGGCGGCGGTACGGTGGTCTCGGTGCTGGGCGGCGGTATCGACGTATACTACCCCAAGTGCAACCGCCATCTGTACGATGACGTGGCCGCCGTGGGTATGCTCATCAGCGAATACCCGCCCGGAACGCCTCCGCTGGGTGCCCATTTCCCCATCCGAAACCGCATCATCAGCGGCCT
>JAZQXQ010000274.1:0-3002 GCA_045632965.1 Clostridia bacterium | reverse complement strand
TTACGATCCGAGTGGGCGTGGCGGGCGGCGTGGGGGAGGGTGTGGGCGCCATGGTCGGCGTAGGCGAGGGGCCAACCAGCTCAAACAGGCGCTCGGCGCGCGCTTCGGGGTCATCGATCACCAGCACTTTGGTGTTGATGGGCAGGTGCGTCCACAGCCAGTAGGCGTTGATGCTGCTGTCCGTTGCGCGAGTATCCACGCGTACGCAGCCGTGCGAGGCCTTTTGGCCGATTTCCGCAAGATGCGCAGAGTAATCCCACTTCTGGCCGTCGTAGCGCTTGTAGCCCATGGAGTGGATGAGATTGCCACCGTCGATGCGGATGGCGTAATTATAGCCGTAGCCTTCGCTGGAGAAATTGATGATGCGATCCTGCGTGACAAAAGCGCCGGCGCGGGTTTCCTGCCAGAGGTTGTCTTTGTCCATCAGGCCGGTGGATACCTTGATTGTGCCGAGAATTTCGCCGTTTTCGTACACGGTGAGCGTTTGAGTGCGCTTGTCAATCAGCACGCCGTAGCGGTTATCCGGGATGATGGTTTTGATTTTGCTTTGCGGGATGTAGCCCTCGATATATTCGCCGTCCGCTTCGCGCCATGCGCCGATGCGCGCATAGCCGCCTTCGTTCAGTTCAAGGATGTTCAGCCCCTGTGTTTGTCCGTGCACGCGGCCGACGACTGCGGATTTATCCGACGGCTCGGCGTACACATTCTGATGCGCGACGTCGCCGATATCGACCACCGCGATGGGGGCCATCATGGTTTGCCACACGGCGGCGGGATCGGAGATGTCGGACGGGAGGAAGCTTTCGGTCACGGCAAGCGGGGCCTTGGGCGGATCGTCGTGCGATACATGGATATGGAAGCGGAAGGCTTCCTGCTCGCTGTTTTTGACCTTGCAGGTGAGGATATATTCGCCCTCCGGCACGTTGCGGCCGTTTACCTGGCCGTTCCAACGGAAATAATGCGGCAGCATATCGCTTTGCTCGATGCCCCAGGTTTTGATGGGGGTATCGGGATTGTCGGCGCTGTATATCTGCGCGTGCATGAGGCCTTCGGCGGTGATCAGGTAATTGACCTGGAAGCCGTCGTGCCCGGCGTATACCGTATAGCCCGACGGGATGCAATACTGCAGCGTCGCGGCGGGCGTGAGGATGCGCAGCGGCTTTGAAGCAGAAAGCGTGCCGTCATCTGTTTTCAGCTCCGCGGTCAGCGTATACGCGCCGCGGCAGACGGCCTCGTCATTGAAATGCAGGCCGTTCCAGCGCAAGGTTGTTTCGCCGGCGGCAATCTCCTGTTCAAAGATCGTATAGGAAAAGAGCGCGTCATGAATTTTCAGCGTAAACAGGCCGTCCGCGGGGGCTTGGACGGTGAAATCCTTGCTGACGTAGGGGCGCAGCGTTTCCGGCGAGGTCAGCGTGAGGCTTTCGGAAAGCGCGCACAGCGGGAGAAACAGCAATAGCAAAAAAATCAGGCGTTTCATAGGCTTTTCCTTTGCAGGTGGTATACTGGAAGCATACGGCACGGGAAAGGGTTTGTCAATGGCGGGAATTGTAAAATGAGGAGGGGGAGACGTTCGAGGGGGTGCTTTGGAAGGCCAAAGCACCCCTCGAGCTCCCCCGAAAGCCAGTTTTGTGAACGTGAAAATTTGGCGCAGGCGATACGAAAAAGAGTCGGAAACTTCGATTGGACAAGCAAGCTTGTCCATCGGCGTTCCGGCTCTTTTTCTACGCGTTTCACGCGTACGATTGCGCAAGCGCAATCGGCCTGCTGCGGGAGTGTGCCCGCGGGGGGAACGCCGTTTCGCTGCGGCGAAACGAGCGGGGCAGGGATAACGCCAGCTGCGGCTGGCTACACCTCATCAGTCGCCCAAAGGGCGACAGCTTCCCCTTGAGGGGAAGGTGCTGAGCGTAGAGAAGCGGATGAGGTGTAGCCGCCACAGCGGCGTTATCCCCGTTCCCCATCCCGCGCCGCAGTGCGATTCCGCTTAACGCACTCCGTATCCAAGCGGCAGTCCGGATGGCGCAGCCAGCCGGGTTTGCGAAGCAAACTGAAAAAGGTGAGTAAAGTCATCGGGGCGAGCTTGCTCGCATCCGTGATCTTTCTCACCTTTTTCAATACAACTGCCGCGATAATATCGCAGCCAACTTCCAATGCCAAAACCGGTTTTCGAGGGAGCTCGAGGGACGCTTTTACCTTAAAAGCGGTCCCTCGAACGTCTCCCCTTACACCGACTTTGCTTCCTCATCCTTCAGCAGCACAATCGGCTGCTCATCCGCATGCAGAATCTCCTTGAATTCCTCGCCGGAGATATTCTCCTTTTCCAGCAAATACTCCGCCAGATCATGCAGCTTGCGGGTGTTCTTTTTAAGAATATCCAGCGCCGAGGCATAAGCCGCTTTGATGAGCTGCATCACCTCTTCATCCACCTTGGCCGCCGTATCGGCAGAGCAGGCAAGCTGCGAATCGCCGCCAAGGTAGACATTGGTGCTTGTTTCCAGCGCCACCATACCAAATTTCTCGCTCATGCCGTAGCGCGTGACCATCGCGCGGGCGAGCTTGGTGGCTTGCTCAATATCGTTGGCAGCGCCGGTGGTGCAGGTGTTGCAGGCATATTCCTCAGCCGCACGGCCGGCGGTAAGCACGGCGAGCTTAGAGAGAATATCCTCGCGGTTCATCAGCACATGCTCTTCTTCATCCACCTGCATGGTGTAGCCCAGCGCGCCGGAGGTGCGCGGAATGATGGTAATTTTCTGCACGGGCACGGCGTTTTTCTGATGCGCCGCCACCAGCGCGTGACCGATCTCGTGATAAGCGACAATGCGCTTTTCGGTCTCGGGGATGACAAAGCTCTTGCGCTCGGTGCCGGCAATCACCGTCTCCACCGAGGCCTCCAGATCCGCCTGCGTGACGGCAGCGCGGCCAAGGCGCACGGTGCGCAGCGCGGCTTCGTTGACGATGTTGGCAAGGTCTGCGCCGGATGCGCCTACCGTCTGGCGTGCGATGGC
>JAZQXQ010000273.1:0-5066 GCA_045632965.1 Clostridia bacterium | reverse complement strand
AAACCCGATCTATTCAAAGGAGCCGCCTATGCCCATTTATTTTGCCCCCATGGAAGGGCTGACCGACGATATCTTCCGCCGCACGCACAAAGCGTGCTTTCGCGGCGTGGATAAATATTTCATTCCCTTTGTTGCGCCCACGCAGCACTGCGTGTTTACGCCCAAGGAAAGAACAGCGCTGCTGCCCGAAAACAATGCGGGCCTTCATGCCGTGCCGCAGGTATTGACCAAGAATGCCGATTATTTCCTCTGGGCGGCAAACGAAATCGCCCGGCTTGGATACGACGAAGTCAATCTCAACCTCGGCTGCCCCTCGCCTACCGTCGTACCCAAGGGCAAGGGCGCGGGCATGCTGCGTGACCTCGATGCACTGAAAAGCTTCCTCGACGAAGTCTATCAAAAGTCGCCGCTGCCCGTATCCATCAAAACGCGCATCGGCTTTGATTCGCCCGACGAATGGCCGCAGCTGCTCAGCCTCTACGCCCAATATCCCGTCAGTGAGCTCACCATCCATGTGCGCACCCGCAGCGAGTTTTACAAGGGCGAAACGCACCCGGACGCCTTCGCACAGGCAGCGGAAGCAGTCGCTTATCCCCTGTGCTATAACGGCGATCTGTTTACCGCGAATGCCTGCCATCAAGTGCAAAGCGCCTTTCCCGGCGCCGCGCTGATGCTTGGCCGCGGCCTGATGACCAATCCCGCCCTCGCACAGGAGGCCGCCGGCAGTGAAAAGCTGTCTATTCATCAGCTGCGCCATTTCCACGATACCCTGATGGCCTCCTACCGCGAGCGCTATGCCTCCAGCATTGTGCTGGGACGCATGCGCGATGTGATGAAAATGGTCTGTCAGGGCTTTGAAGAGAGCAAAAAGCCGCTCAAAGCCATCTGCAAAGCGCGCACGGAAGACGCCTATTTGGATGCGGTTGCCCGTTTGTTTGACGAATACACGCTGAAAGCCTCTCCCGCATTCTACGAAACGCCATAAAAAAAAGGCAGGGATTTTTTCCCTGCCTTGTGTTTTTATCTTAGTAGTTTTCTTTATGCACTTCGAAGTAGCTCTGCGGATGCGCGCACACGGGGCAAACCACGGGTGCCTTGAGGCCCACCACGATGTGACCGCAGTTGCGGCATTCCCACACCGTCACTTCGCTCTTTTCAAACACAGCCTTGGTCTCCACATTCTTCAGCAGCGCGCGATAGCGTTCTTCATGACGCTTTTCAATGGCCGCTACGCCGCGGAACTTCTTCGCCAGATCATGGAAGCCCTCTTCTTCGGCTTCATCCGCCATGCGGTCGTACATATCGGTCCACTCATAGTTTTCGCCCTCGGCGGCATGCAGCAGGTTTTCGGCGGTATCGCCCACTTCGCCCAGCGCCTTGAACCACAGTTCGGCGTGCTCCTTTTCGTTGGCCGCCGTCTCAAGGAAGAGCGCGGCAATCTGCTCAAAGCCCTGCTTCTTGGCTACGGAAGCAAAATAGGTGTACTTATTACGCGCCTGAGATTCGCCCGCAAAGGCCTCCCACAGGTTCTTTTCGGTCTTGGTACCGGCATAAGGATTCTTCTTCATGTTTATTTCCTCCTTGATTGATTCTCTATTGATTTGGCTGTTTGCCGTTTGCTTTCCTTTATTATATACCCGGTTGCGCTAAATTGAAACATCTTTTTTTCAAAAAAGTAAAAATGAGACTGCCCTGACAGTCTCATTCATACATATCCCCAATGGTCAGCCTTCCTTAACTATGCCCCATGATAAACAGGCAGAGGTTTTGAGTTAAGGAACTCTAACCACATTTGCAGTATATCATATCTTCCTCTGCCGTGCAAGCCCCTTTTTCACGATTTTTCAAATTATCATTCCTTTTCTTGTTTTCCTTCCGCTTCTATGATAAGATAAACAAAAACAAGAAAAGAGGCCGCCTGTAATGAAAAAGCTGCTGTCTGTTCTGCTGATTCTGTGCCTGGTCGTTCCCACTGCTCTTGCCGGATGGGAAAACGAGCCTTTCCATTCCATTAACTCCGTTGTTAACAGTGATAACATCAAAAATAACTACAAGGATTTCTATTCCAAGGGAGAGTTTTCCATTATCATTCCCGGATGTTCAGAAGACTTTGTCCAGCAGGGTATGGCTTATTACGCCCCTCAAGACCTAATCATTTTCAGCGGCTATTGCACCTTTGGTTTACCTTGTGCCTTGATAGCTGTAGACAGAAAAACCAATCAGATCGTCAAAGAAATCTTCCTGGCTTATCAAGACGGCAGCGAATTTGACGGTCATGCCGGCGGTGTATGCGTCACAGATAAAAACATCTTTATTTCTGATGATCATTATCTCCACCGTATCTCGCTCGACACCTTCCTCAACGCAGACAACTCCTGTATATACAGCTTCGAAGAGTCTATTGCCGTCCCCTGCACTGCCAGCTTCTGCCAGATCAATAACGGCATTCTTTGGGTGGGTGAGTTTGAGTATGCACCCGAACATAAAACAGACCCAAGCCATCACATGAAGATCGGCAATACCGAGAATACCGGCTGGGTACTTGGCTATCAGCTCAATGGCAGCACCGTCAATGAACTGGATCCCGGCTGCATCACCGCCGGCGGCGCGGTGCCGAATTATATCATTTCCACCACCGAAAAAATCCAGGGCTTTACCATCAGCAATGATATGATTTATCTCAGCCAGTCCTACGGACGTACCAAAAATTCTACCATCTATCGCCACCAAAACGTGCTGCACAGCGTTCCTGTTACCCACACATCCGTATATGGCGTACAGGTGCCGGTATGGTTCCTGAGTGAAAATTCGCAAAACGGCAAGCTGACCGCCCCGCCCATGACCGAAGGCCTGTGCACGATCGATGGCAAGGTATATGTATCCTTTGAATCCGCCGCTGCCAAATACCGCATACCGCTGGACAACAACGGACCTGCCAAAGACCCCGTTGACCGCGTATTCCGTCTGGACTCGTTCTGATATGGAGGAAATCAAAATGAAAAAGCTTGTCTCCCTTCTGCTCGTTCTCTGTCTGTTCATGCCCTGCGCGCTGGCAGATTTCTACTACACCACCGAATCCGTCGTCACCTGTGAAAACACATCGGCGATCTACGACAAATTCTACGCCGCGGGCGAATTGTCTGTCAGCATTCCCGGCTGCGCGCAGGATTTTGTCCCGCAGGGCCTTGCCTATCTTCAGGACGAAAACTGGATGCTCTTTGCCGGCTACTCCTCCGGCGAGCGCCAGAGCTCCCTCATCGCCGTGGATATGCAGACCAATCAGGTCGTCAAGGAAATTTTCCTCAACAACGCGGATGGCACGCCCTACACGGGCCATGCCGGCGGCGTATGCGTGACGGACAAAAACATTTTTGTTTCCAACAATTCCTCGCTGTATCGCCTGTCGCTTGATGCTTTCCGTGCGGCGGATGCCTCTGCCGTCTGCAGTTTTGATGAAGTCATCCCCGTTCCCTCCCGCGCTTCCTACTGTCAGTACAACGACGGCATCCTCTGGGTGGGCGAATTCCAGTACGGCACGGAATACAAGACCGATACCTCCCACCGCATCAAGACGGCGGACGGCTATCAGAAAGCCTGGGCCATCGGCTATGTGCTGGATGAAACCACCGAAAACGAAATCAAGGCCGACAACATGACCGAGGCGGGCGCGATTCCCGATTACATCCTCTCCACCACCGAGCGCATTCAGGGCATCACGGTAAAGGACGGCCTGATTTACCTCAGCCAGTCCTACGGCCGCAAAAACACCGCCACCCTCTACCGCCACAAGAACGTGCTTAAAAACGAGCCCGATGCCCAGATAGAGGTGCTCGGCACCACGGCGCCCATCTGGTTCCTCGATTCCAATTCGCTGGATGCCGCATTGATGTGCCCGCCCATGACCGAATGCCTGTGCACCATCGGTGACAGCATCTATGTGCTCTTTGAATCGGGCGCCGAAAAATACCGCGACGCCAAGAACCCCATGGACCGCGTATTCAAGCTCAACGATTTCTAAAAAACAGAAAAAGGAAGCTTCCCAAATGGGGAGCTGCCTTTTTTTTTACTGTTTTTCAAGCCATTCCGTCACTTCATCCAGCGCCGGAATCGCCTGCGCCGCGCCGTTGCGCGTCACCTCAATGGCCGAGGCGGCAGCTGCGATTTTCAGCGATTGCGCCGCATCCTCACCGCGCAGCTGCGAGGCCAGAAAATAGCCCGTGAAGGTGTCGCCCGCGCCGGTGGTATCCACCGCCTTCACCTTGAAAATATCTTGCTTAAGCCGCGTTTCGCCGTGTGCGTACAAGCTGCCCGCGCCGCCCAGCGTCAATACGATGTGCGCGTGCGGATACTTTTGCAAAAGCGCTTCGATGATCTTGTCCGGCGCTTCCTCGCCGCTCAGCGCCGCGCCCTCAATCTCATTGAGAATAAAATAATCCACCAGCTCCATCGGCAGCGTCATCAGCGTTTCATCGATGGGCGAAGGATTCAGGGCGATCAGCATGCCCTTTTCCTTGGCACCGCGCATCATCTCTGCCAGGCCGTTGGTTTCATTCTGCATCAGCAGAAGATCGCCCGCTTCAAAGCCCGCCAGCGCCTTCGCCATATTTTCCTTTGACTGGCAGCGATTGGCGCCGGGATAGAGCAGAATGCAGTTATCGCCCTCGCTGTTTACCTGAATAACGGCATGCCCGGTGGCTTCGTCTGTCACCTGCACATGATCCACGTTCACGCCGCTGTCTTTGAGATAATCGCGCAGAAAAACGCCGTCCTCGCCAATACAGCCGGCATGATACACCTGCGCGCCCGCGCGGCAAAGCGCCGCGGACTGATTGAGCCCCTTGCCGCCCATGTGACGCGCAAACCGGCGCGTGGTCAGCGTTTCGCCCGTACGCGCATGGTGGCTGACGCCGTACACCAGATCAATATTCAAAGAGCCGAAATTAAGTATCTTCATTTTCGAACCGTCCTTTTTCCGGGATAGTACCTTTTTCGACGCCGCCAGGCATTTTCCTGCAACAAAAAACAGGGCCTTTTGCAGGCCCTGTCCTTTTTTGATTACATATCTT
>JAZQXQ010000272.1:0-15370 GCA_045632965.1 Clostridia bacterium | reverse complement strand
GATAGATCGGACAGATCCGTGCAGGTGAGCAGCGTCTGTACGCCGGATATGCGCTCCAACAGCCGCGTGCGCCGCCCGCCGTCCAGCTCACTCAGTACGTCGTCCAGCAAAAGCAGCGGCGCTTCCCCGCTCCTTGCCTTCAGCATGTCAAGTTCCGCCAAGCGCATGGACAGCACCGCCGTGCGCATCTGCCCCTGCGAGGCAAAGGCGCGCATGTCGCGGCCCGAAAGTATGAGCAGCAAATCATCCCTGTGCGGGCCCACGGTCGTCGTCGCGCGGCGGATGTCCTCCTGCCGGCTCTTTTGCAGCAGCTCGTGCAAATCCTCCGCCGGACGCACGCTCTCGCATAAATGCCCCTGATAGCTGAGCGCAAATTGCTCATTCTCGCGCCCGCCGATGTGCGCATAATGCCCGTGCGCGTACGTGCTCAGCGCCTGCGCCGCGTATTGCCGCGCCTTTACCACAGGCGCCGCCGCGACGCACAATTGCTCATCCCAGGCGGAAAGCGTCGCCGCCGACGCGCCCCGGGCAATATCATGCAGCAAGGCATTGCGCTGCTTGAGCGCGCTGTTATACTGCTGCAGCGCGTAAAAATAGCCCTTGCCGCACTGCGAAAGCAGCATGTCCATAAACCGTCTGCGGCCCTGCGGCGCGCCGCGCACGATATCCAGATCCTCGGGCGAGAACATCACGCACGTCACATGCCCCATCAGTTCGCCCGTGCGCGAGGCCGTTTTGCCGTTGATGTACAGCAGTTTCCGCTTGTGCGCGGCAGGCGCGTACAATCTCACGCCTACGTCGTCGATGCCGTCGTTGCGCTGCACCTTCACCTGCACCGCCGCCGTCTCCTGCCCCTCGCGGATCATTTCCTTATCGTTGCCGGTGCGGTGGCTGCGCCCCAGGCAGCACAAATGCACCGCCTCCAGCAAGTTGGTCTTGCCTGCGCCGTTTTCGCCCACGAAAACAGTCGCCCCCTTGGGCGGAGACAGCAAAACCTGGCGGTAGCTGCGGAAATCGTGCAGCCGAAGCGACAAAATGTGCATTACTTGTGATACCTTTCACCGGATAAAATCTTTTGTGCGCGGTAAATCTGCTCCAGCAGCATCACGCGGAAGAGCTGGTGCGGAAAGGTCATTTTGCTCATGGAAAGCTTTTTGTTGGCGCGGCGGATGACGTCGTCACTCAGGCCCAGCGACCCGCCGATGACAAACACCACGCGGCTGCCGTACATTTCCCTTTCGCGGAAAAATTCAGACAGTTCGACGCTGTCCATCTGCTTTCCGTCAATGCAGTTGGCCACCACAAAGTCATCCGGGCGAATCTTGCTTAAAATCATCTCGCCCTCTTTTTTCTTGGTGATTTCGCCCGCATCCTCGGGCAGATCATCCACCTCGATGATATCAAGCTTCACATAGCGCGAAAGGCGCTTTTTATATTCCTCGGCGGCCTCGCGGAAAAATTTTTCGCGCAGACGCCCCACGCCGATAATCACAACGGGCTGCATGTTCCCTCCAGAATGTGCTCAAGTGTATCGATCAGATCCTGCGCCACATAATCGCACAGGCCCTTATGCATTTCACCGTAGGGGATGATATCGGGCACCATCACGGTATGCGCCCCGGCGTCACGCCCCGCGCGCAGGCCGTGCACGGAGTCCTCCACCACGCAGCAATCGTGAATATCAACGCCCAACAGTTCCGCGCCCTTCAAGAAGCACTCGGGCGCGGGCTTGCTTTTCAGCCCCAGATCGCCCGACACGATGCAATCAAACATGCCTTTGAGCGGCGAATTTTCCAGATAAAAATCAATCACCGGGCGATTGGAAGACGACACGATCGCATAGGGAATGCCTTTTTCGTGCAGCGCCCTGACGATCTCCTCGCACCCGCGCTTCAGCGGCGTGCCGTGCTTGCGGATATGCGCATACATGCCTTCGTCAAAGAGCCGCCAATAGGTATCGCCGTCAAGCTCGGGAAAAAACCTGTGCAGGTATTCCGTGCCCGCTTTCTTGGTCACGCCCAGCAAATCATACGCCATCTGCATGGTAACGGGATAGCCCATCTCTGCGCCCGCGTCAATCTCCATCTGCAGCCCGGCGCCTTCCGTGTCAAACAGCGTTCCGTCCATATCAAACAGCACGGCCTTGATCATGCGTCCTCGCCCCTTTCGTACCTTTCAGTATACAGGATTTACGCGCCGTTTGCAAGATTTCCCCGCAGATGCAGGTATTCCATCACGCCCGCGAGAATGCTTTGCGCCACCTTGGTTCGGTATTCCTCCGTCAATAACTTTGCTTCCTCCTCCGCATTGGACAAAAAGCCGCATTCCACCAGCACGGCGGGCAATTGCTGCTCGCGCAAAACATAATAATCGCCGCTGTGCGCGCTGCGTTTGCGCGCGGGGGAAAGCAATTGATTCATGCTCTGCTGGATAGCGCCGGCGAGCAGGCGGCTATTTTCATCCTCCGCGGTATAAAACACCTGCGGCCCGGACTGCGTGCGGTCGGGGTATTCGTTCATGTGCAGCGACAAAAAAAGATCGGCGCCCACGGCGCTGTCCACGCGGGCTTTGAGATCGCGCCGCTTGCGCTCGCTGCCGGGCTCTGCGAGGGCAATATCGCGGTCCCGCGTAAGCCAGACCGTCGCGCCCTCGTTTTCGAGCTGCATTTTCAGCGCCTTGGCCAATTGCAGATTGATTTCCTTTTCCATCGTGCCGCTCTCGCGCCCCACCGCGCCGCCGTCATAGCCGCCGTGGCCGGGGTCGATGCACACCCTGACGCCGCTGAGCGCACCCGACGCAATTTGTTCGTTTTCCGTAACAATTCCTGCTTTTTCCTGCCGCGAAGTTATCCACATCGCCACCGCCAGACACAGCAACAATCCACCGAGCCATACACACTTTTTCCCCATAGTTATCCCCACTCCTTCGGGGCATTCTATGCATAAAAATGAGCGCACATGCACACGCTATACATTTTTGATTTGTGTATTCCTGCATAACGGGTCGATTTTCCGCGCAAATCCGACACTTTATACTGCATACGCTTTCCGCCGTGGAAAAAGTTATTCATTTTTATGATTTTTTGGACTTTTCCACATTATCCACAGAGTTATCCACCGTTATCCACCGAAAAACCCTTGAAAAACCGTGATTTTTTGCCGTACCGGTGGATAACTTACCCATTCGGCAAAAATTATCCACCGCCCGTGGAAAAGTTATCCACCGAAGTTATCCACAGGAACACCCTTTCGCGTAAAAATTAAATTTGTTTTAAGTGTGTAACGGGAATTTATAGATATTACAAATTTATGCGGACAATTTTGATAGGGCGCACGGGAAAAATACGGCAGCTACGGTCATGTTATTATCAGGATAACGCTGCCTGCGGGCACTGCCCGCTGAGGTGCAGCCAGCCGCAGCCGCGTTACCCCCTCATTGTAAACTCCCCCCGCAGCCCCCTTTACGCCGCCGCCAATTCATGCTATAATTAGGCTGTGTTCGTATGCGATACGGGCAGGAAAGGGAAACAATCAGATGAAAAAAGCCATTAAGATCATTGCCATTGCGCTGCTGCTGGCGCTGCTGCTGGTGCTGGTGCCTTCGCCCATCTCCACCTATGACGCCTATGCCGAAATCATCGAGCTGCCCATTGACCAGGCCACCGCCGGCCCGGAATACAACTGGGATAACTATATCTCCGACACCCAGTATGAGGATCCTTCCCTGAAGGTGGATATCACCTGGGGCGGCCGCATTTATGATACCAACTATGTGTACGCCATCGTCAAGATCGCCCATCCCTCCCAGCTGCGCACGGCCATGGCCTACAAATACAACAGCGATTACGTAGCGGCCGGCCATCAGATTGCGCGTCACAACAACGCGGTCTTTGCCGTCAACGGCGACTTTTTCAGCTACTACGATCACGGCTATCTCGTGCGCCACACCAAGCGCTATCGCAATCGCCCCAACAAGATCTGGGATATGCTGATCATCGACCAGAACGCCAACTTCCACACCATCATGGAGCCCAGCACCAAGAAGATCGAAGAGTGGCAGGCCGCCAACCCCGATCTGACGATCGTGCACACCTTCAACTTCGGCCCCGTCATCCTGCTGGACGGCCAGCCCGCGTATGAGGACTTTGACAAGACCCTCAACCACGACTATATCGGCGCGCACAAGCTGTGCCAGCGCATGGCCCTGTGCCAGCTGGACGAGCTGACCTACCTGGCCCTCACCAGCGAAGGCCCCGAGGATAAGGACAGCGCGGGCCTGACGATGGATCAGTTCTGCGAATTGCTGATGAAGGTTGACGAAGAGCTGACCGATTACACCATCAAGGTGGCCTACAACCTGGACGGCGGCTCCTCCTCCACCATGGTTTTCAAGGAAAAGAAGGTCAACGCGCCCACCAATCCCAAGGTGCGCGAGCTGTGCGATATTCTGTATTTCGCCAGCGCCTGGCAGGAGTAAATTTGTCCTACAGAAGGGAACGCTCATGCGTTCCCTTTTTTGTGTGGTTATGATACAATAGGCAGGAAGGGAGAGAAGCGCGTGGAAGAAATCATCATCCGCCCCGTGGCGCACATCTACACCGATTTTGCCGAAAAATTCGGCATCCCGCGGCAAAGCGGACTGGTGGAGGAGCTGTGCGGGCGCGTGGTCTTTGAGGAAGAATACCGCAGACCCGAAGCGCTAAAACGCATTGAGGAATTTTCGCATCTGTGGCTGATCTGGCAGTTTTCAAAGGCCGTCACCCATACCTTCCGCCCCACGGTACGCCCGCCGCGCCTTGGCGGCAACGAGCGCGTGGGCGTGTTCGCCTCGCGCGCACCCTATCGCCCCAACGCCCTGGCGCTCTCGTGCGTAAAGCTTATCAAGGTGGATTATGACGCGCCCGACGGCCCGGCGCTGATTGTCGGCGGCGTGGATATGCTCTCGGGCACGCCGATCTTTGATATCAAGCCCTACATCCCCGTGGCGGACTGCCATCCCGAGGCCACGCAGGGCTATACCGAAATGACGCGCGAGCATCTTTTGCAGGTGGAAATCGACGAGAACCTGCTGCCGCTGATCCCGCAAGAAAAGCTGTCCTCCCTGCGCGGCGTGCTCGCCCGCGATCCGCGCCCGGGGTACGAGGACGATCCCTTCGTCGTGTACGGCATGGATTTTGCCGGCATGGACGTGGGCTTCACGGTACATCAAAACACTCTGCGCGTGGTGCGCATCTCAAATAAGGAGGACTGAAAAAATGGTCTGTCACATCGTTATGTGGAACCTCAAGGAAGAAAACAAAGAAGCAAACGCCCTTGAAATCAAGCGCGCGCTGGAAAATCTGAACGGCCAGATCCCCGGCATGCTGAAGCTCACCGTCAACCGCGGCTACAACGGCTTTGACCTGTGCCTGTATTCCGAATTTGAAACCCGCGAGGATGTGCTTTCCTACCGCGACAATCCCCTGCACAAGGCCTGCCAGCAGATCGTGCACGCGGCGATGACCGAAAGAGTTGTGTGCGATTACGAAGTGTAACAAGCGCAAATGAAAAGGCCCCGCTTCCGGGGTCTTTTTTTTGATGTTCAACTTATTTTGTTTACTCTTCCACCTTGGCTTTTTCTTTTTGATTGACATACTTTTTGAGAATCAGATTGATGTATTGCGAAAGAGAGCGGTCGCTTTCTTCCGCAAGTAATTTCAACTTGGCAACCAAATCTTCATCCAGTGTAATACTTACCTTTTGTTTGAGCGGTTTCATTGCTATCACCTTCCAAACAAACAATACTACAAAGCGCGATGAAGTATTGACTATTCGTATGAAGTAGGATAAAGTAGGATTGAATGATGGAAGGAAAAGGGTGTAGTCGAGGTGCAGAAACCTGCAGTTACGCTTTTTTCAGTTCTTCCAGCTTGTCCGCGTATTTTTCCACGCACTCGCGGATCAAAATGAGAATCTGACTGTTCGCCGAGCGGCCCTCGTAATCCGCCACAACATGCAATTTATGCAGCAGTTCCTCGTCAATGCGGATGGAAAGACTTTTCACAGCCATCATGATCACCTCAAAACAAACATATTATGTGTTCATTTTAGGTTTATGATGTGTTATAATGTTGTAAATGAATATATAATGCATCTAAAATGTATCTATTATTTGCTGTTTCCGGAGGTTTTATGATCGTTGCATTCTGCGGGCACCGTTCGGTGCATGACAGCGGCGAGGTGCTCGATTGGCTGGATCGGGTGGTCGCAAAACTGATGCGCGAAGGCGCGCGTGAATTCTGGTTCGGTGATAAAGGCGATTTCGATTCCTTGGCCAACATTTCCGTGACCGCGCTCAAGTTTGAAAAGTATCCCCGGGTACGCCGCACGCTGGTGAAAGCCTACCTGAATCAGCCCTATGATCCCGTAAACTTTGACGACACCATGTACCCGCCGCTGGAAAATGTGCCCTACCGCTTTGCCCTGCTGCGCCGCAATCAGTACATGGTGGTAAATGCCGACGTCATGGTGACCTACGCCATTTACAACCACGGCAACGCCATGGATATCAAGGAACTGGCTGAACGCAAAGGCAAACGCGTAATCAATTATCCTGCCCTGCCGTAACGGCGGGCGTTTCAGTTTGTCGAAAAAGTATTTTTCGACAAACTGCGCATGAAAGACAGCTGAAGCAATCTATCATGCGAGGCATCATTTTCCTGTTCGGCTATGCCTCACGGCCGGAAAATGATATCGGAAGCAACCTGACGGTTGCTCCTCGCACCGCACATGTCGCTGCTGCGGAATTAAAACGAAGGGCTTGCCGCCCTTCATTGCATCCCGCTGAGTTAGCTTTGAGTTTTTTGACAATCTGCCCTGCCGTAACGGCGGGTTTTTTTATATGGTAAACACAGGTTAAATGTGATATGCTATATCTAAAGAAGGTGATTCTGTGCCCGCATCGCTTATCAAATTGTTTTTGCCGCATACGCAGGAGGAAGAAATGCTTTTGCGCGGCGGCACGCTCGATCAGCATACCTATACCGACCGCGGATTTTTCCTGGTGGAGGGCAGCAAATTTGTGCCCCTGCGCCAGCTTGTTGCCATGCGCGCGCATACAAGATTTACCGATTTTCCCCTGCACGGCCACGACTATGTGGAAATGATGTACCAATTGCAGGGCGAAACGGTGCATGATATGCCCGACGGGCGCGAAATCCATCTGCAGGCGGGCGAACTGCTGCTGATCAACCGCCACTCGTCCCACGGCATCCGCCGCTGCGGGGAAGAAGATATCGCGGTCAATTTCATCATCCAGCCGGCATTTTTTGATCAGGTGCCCGAGCTCATCGGCACGCATAACGTGCTGGGCAATTTTCTGCTGGACGCCCTGCGCGACGACGAAAAAGCCGTCAGTTATCTGCATTTCCGCATTGCGCAAAAGCCCGCCATTCAGCTGCTTTTGCAGAGCATCACGCACTCCTTTGTGCAGAAAAAGCCCGCCGGGCGCCTGATTATCAAAACAGAGATGGCGCTGCTGTTTCTGCATTTGCTGACCGAGCCCGAGTGCCTGTCGCTGCCGGCGGACGTGCAGAAGGAAAACCGCTATGTGATTGATCTTTTGCAGGAGATCCGATTGCATTACAGCAGCTTTTCGCTCAAGGAGTATGCCGCGCAGTGCCGCGTGTCCTCGGCCTATTTAAGCCGTGTGGCGCACGAGGCCACGGGCAAGACGATCACCGGGCTTTTGCAGGAGCGGCGCATCGAAAAGGCCAAGAAGCTTTTGCAGGAGACGGACCTGACGGTGCTTGAAATCTGCCTGGCGGTGGGATACAGTAATTCCTCGTATTTTTACCGCATTTTTGAAGAGGCGGAGGGCGTGTCGCCCGCGGCATACAGGGTTAACACAGGTTGTAAACAAAATCAATGCGCGTCCTTTTTTCCCGCGCGTGGTCTGCTACAATACAATCAGCGATATATTGCGAAAAGGAGCATTTGAATATGAGCGATATCTATCAATACGCTGCCTCGCGCTATGCGGCGCACGGCGTGGACACCGAAAAGGCGCTGGACTTGCTGCGCACCGTGCCGGTAAGCATTCATTGTTGGCAGGGCGATGACGTGACGGGCCTTGAAAACTCCGGCGAGGAGCTCTCCGGCGGCATTCAGGTGACGGGCAATTACCCCGGCAAGGCGCGCAATTTTGAGGAATTGAAGCAGGATTTCAAAAAGGCCCTTGAGCACATTCCCGGCTGCAAGCGGCTGAGCCTGCATGCCTGCTATGCGGTGTTTGACGGCGAAAAGGTTGACCGCGATCAATTGCGCCCCGAGCATTTCAAGCCGTGGGTGGAGTTTGCCAAAGAAAACGGCCTGGGGCTTGATTTTAATCCCACCTTCTTTTCGCACCCGATGGTCAAAAACAACCTGACGCTCTCCTCCCCCGATGAAGAGGTGCGCCGGTTCTGGATCCGCCACGGTATTGCCTGCCGGCGCATCGCGGCGTATTTTGCCAAAGAACTTGGTACCCACAGCGTGTGCAATGTGTGGATTGCCGACGGCTACAAGGATATCCCCGCCGATAAGATGGGCCCGCGCAAACTTTTGCGCGACAGTCTGGATCAGATTTTCAAAGAGGATCTGCCCGGCGTGATCGACTGCGTGGAGAGCAAGGTGTTCGGCATCGGTCTGGAAGCCTTCACCGTGGGCTCGAGCGAATTTTACTTTAATTATGTGGCCTCCAACCCCAAGGTGTTTAACCTGCTGGACAGCGGCCACTATTACCCGACGGAGACGATCGCGGACAAGCTCAGCGCGCTTTTGTGCTTCCGTGACAAAGTGCCGCTGCACGTCACCCGCCGCATGCACTGGGACAGCGACCATGTGGTGACGCTGACGGATGAGCTGAAGGAAATCGCGCAGGAGATCGTGCGCTGCGACGCGCTGCAAAAAGTGCTGATGGGGCTTGATTACTTTGACGGCTCCATCAACCGCGTGGCGGCGTGGGTAATCGGCTCGCGCAATATGCAAAAGGCGCTTTTGTGGGCGCTGCTGATGCCCAATGACAAATTGCTTGAAATGCAGAAGGCAAACGATCTGACGGGGCTTTTGTATCTCCACGAAGAAATCAAAACCCTGCCCTTCTCCGCCGTGTGGGAGGAATACTGCCGCCGCGAAAATGTGGAAAGCGAAGGCAAATGGTACGAGGATATCAAGGCATACGAAAAGAACGTGCTGGTAAAGAGAGGGTAATGATATGAGCATTTATGAAATTCCCGTGATGCAGGGCTATATCCGTATGTGCGAAGACGGCTGGAATCAGGGCTGGCACGAGCGCAACGGCGGCAACCTCACCTATCGCATGACTGAAGACGAAGTAAATCAGCTGCGCCCCTATTTCCGCACTCCAGGCGTTTGGGTGAATATGGGCGTCAAGGCCGAAAACCTCAGCGGCGAATACTTTATCGCCACGGGCTCGGGCAAGTATTTCCGCAATGTGGTCCTCGCCCCGCAGGATAATATCTGCGTGGTGGAAATCAACGAGGCGGGCGACAGCTACCGCATCGTCTGGGGCCTGGAAAAGGGCGGCCGCCCCACCAGCGAATTCCCCAGCCACTTCCTCAATCATTCCGTGCGCAAGGCGGCGACGAAGGGCGCGAACCGCGTGATCTACCACGCGCACCCCGCCAACATCATTGCCATGACGTACATCCTGCCCATGACGCACAAGGCCTTCTCCCGCGCGCTGTGGCAGAGCGCCACCGAGTGCCCCGTGGTTTTCCCCGGCGGCGTAGGCGTGGTGGAATGGATGGTGCCCGGCGGTGCGGACATCGCCCTGGCTACCAGCAAGCTGATGGCGGAATTTGACGCCGCGGTATGGGCGCACCACGGGCTTTTTGTCTCCGGCCCCGATTTTGACACCGCCTTCGGCCTGATGCACACCATCGAAAAGGCGGCGGAAATCTACATGCTGGTCATGGCCTCCGGCAGGGAAGTTTTGCAGACGATCACCGACGATGACCTGCGCGCCATCGCCAAGGAATTCGGCGTCACGCTGCGCGAGGAATTTTTGAGCTGAGGAGGTGCAAAATGAAAATCTACGGCATGAAGGTCAATCAGCTTTCCGATCCCGTGGGCTTTTGTCTTGACAACCTGCACCTGAGCTACAAGGTGCAGTGCACGGGCGGCAAATACCAGACTGCTGCGCGCATCCGCATCTATCAAAATGAAGAAACGGTGTATGATTCGGGCGTCCGCAGCGATATCGACAGCCTGTGCTTTAAGCTCGATTTCACGCCCGCGCCCCGCACACGCTATCACTGGGATGTGGAGGTGACGGCGGATAACGGCAGGACCGCCCTCAGCCCCCGCGCGTATTTTGAAACAGGCAAAATAGATGAACCCTGGCAGGGAAAATGGATCACGCCGGCGGAAAAGATCGAAAATCCGCGCTTGTTCAAGCATTTCACCCTGCCCGAAAACATCCTCTCCGCGCGCCTTTATATCTGCGGCCTTGGCATGTACGAGGCCTATATCAACGGCGAAAGGGTGGGCGACGAGTACTTTACGCCCTACTGCAATGATTATGATTCCTGGCTGCAGTACCAAACCTTTGACGTGACAGAACTGCTCAAGGACGAAAATGAGCTCTCCGTTATGCTCGGCGACGGCTGGTACAAGGGGCGCTTTGGCTTCCAGATGCAAAAGGAAATCTACGGCGATACGCCGGCGCTTTTGTGCGAGATGCGCGTGCGGACAGCAGAGGGCGAAATCGTCATCGCCTCGGACGACAGCTTTAAAGCTGCTGAGACCCCCGTGCGCTTTTCCAACATCTACGACGGCGAAATCCTTGATATGACAGCGGACTGCACGCGGGAACACGCGGTAAAATATGATCCCGAAATCGGCTATGACCGCCTGTCGGCGCGGCTGAGCCTGCCGGTCAAAATCATGCACACCCTGCCCGCCCGGGAATTGATCACAACGCCCAAGGGCGAAAAGATCATCGATTTCGGGCAGGAGGTGACGGGCTTTGTCGCCTTCCGCAGCGATTGCGAAAAGGGGCGGAAAATCTTTTTGCAGTACAGCGAAGTCATGCAGGAGGGCTGCTTCTACAACGATAACCTGCGCTCCGCCAAGGCGGAATACACCTATATTTCGGATGGCGTTACGCGCACCGTGCGCCCGTATTTCACCTTCTACGGCTTCCGCTATGTGAAGGTGGAGGGCCTGGAGGAAGTAAACCTCTGTGATTTTTCCGCCTGCGTATTGTATTCGCAGATGGAGCAGACGGGCTTTGTCAAAACAAATAACGAAAAAGTCAACCGCTTTGCAGAGAATGTCATCTGGGGCCAGCGCGGCAATTTCCTTGATGTGCCCACCGACTGTCCGCAGCGCGACGAGCGCATGGGCTGGACGGGCGATGCGCAGGCCTTCTCTGCCACCGCCTGCTATCAGATGGACAGCGCGGCCTTCTTCAATAAATACCTGCACGATATGGCGCACGAGCAGCGCAGTCACGACGGCGGCGTGCCGCATGTTGTGCCCTCCTTCCGCATGCCCGGCACGCCCAGCTGCGCCTGGGCGGATGCGGCGGCCATCATCCCGTGGACGGCGTATCAGTTCTACGGCGATAAGGAGCTTTTGCGCAAGCAGTACGCCAACATGAAAATGTGGGTGGAATGGATTTATCGCCTGGATGAGGAAACGGGCGGCAAACGCTTGTGGCAGGCGGCCTTCCACTTTGCCGACTGGCTGTCGCTGGATGCGCTGTCGGCCTCCTCCTGCCGCGGCGGCACGGACAGGGATTTTATCGCCTCCTGCTTCTATCTGTATTCCACCAGCCTGACCGCCAAGGCGGCGGGCGCGCTGGGGCTTACCAACGACGAAGCGCGCTATCGCCTGCTGGAAAGCGAAATCCGCAAAGCGATCCGCGGGGAATACTTTACCGCCGGAGGACGGCTCTGTGTCAACACGCAGACGGCGCACATCCTGGCGCTGTATTTAAAGCTTGGCGAAGAAAAGCACGCGCCGCTTTTGCGCCGGGAGCTCGATCAATTGTTTGAAAACTCCAAAAACGAGCTGCGCACGGGCTTTGTGGGCACGAGCTACCTGTGCCGCGTGCTCTCGCAGGAGGGCTTCAGCCCGCTGGCTTATACGCTTTTCCTGCGCGAGGATTACCCCGGCTGGCTGTATGAGGTGAACATGGGCGCAACCACCGTGTGGGAGCGCTGGAATTCCATCCTGCCCGACGGCCGCATTTCGGATACCGGCATGAACTCGCTCAATCACTACGCCTACGGCGCGGTGATGGAGTGGCTCTTCCGTGACGCTGCCGGCCTTGCACCGGTTGAATCCGCGCCGGGCTTCCGCCGCGTACGCATGCAGCCGCATCCGGATAATCGCCTGCCCGAGATCGACTTTGGCTACGAATCCGCCGTCGGCTATTATCGCAGCGCCTTTGCCGTAACGGGCGAAAAATCCCTCCGTTGGGAAGTGACGGTGCCCTTTGGCGGCGAGGCCGAGCTGATTTTGCCCAAGGGAAAAATCTCGGGCGATGCGGAATGGACGGAGAAGGACGGGCAGCTGCATGCCACGGTTTCCGCCGGCACGTATCGGTTTGACTGCGAGTTCGACAAGTGCCCGTGGCAAAAATCCCTGCTGGATTACACCTTCACCGAGCTCAAGGCGGAAAAGGAAATCTACGAGCAGGTGCTTGCCGCTGCCCCCGATCTTGAAAAGCTTTATCAGGCAAAAAATCCCGACACCCTTACCTTCCGCACGCTGCGCGAATTTCCCTTCACCACGCTGCCGGCCGCGCAGTTCCGCAGAATCGAAGATCTTTTGTGCAAGCTTTCTTTTGAGCATTGAGGTGCCCCATGAAGCAATATCACATCGCCATTGATATCGGCGCGTCGGGCGGTCGGCATATCGCCGGCTGGCTGGAAGAAAACAAGCTGCAGCTCAAAGAAATTTACCGCTTTGAAAACGGCCCCGTGCAAAAAAACGGGCAGCTGATCTGGGATGTGGACGCGCTCTTTGAGCACATTCTGCAAGGTCTTAAAGCCGCCGCGGCGCAGGGCATTTGCCCCGTCAGCATCGGTATTGACACCTGGGCGGTGGATTTTGTGCTGCTGGACGACGCGGGCAATCGCCTGGGCGAGGCCGTCAGCTACCGCGATCACCGCACGCAGGGCATGGACGAAATGCTGCAAAAGGTCATCAGCGAGGGCGATCATTACGCCCGCGCAGGCTTGCAAAAGCAGCCCTTCAACACGGTGTATCAGCTGCTGGCGCTCAAAAAGGAAAACGCGCTTCAAAACGCGTGCGAGCTGCTGATGCTGCCCGAATACTTTGCGTATCTTCTCACCGGGCAGAAAATGCGCGAATACACAAACGCCTCGACCACGGGGCTGATAAATGCCGTATCGCGCGACTGGGATTGGGAACTGATTGACAAAATCGGCCTGCCGCGCAGCCTGTTTGCGCCCTTGCATCAGGCGGGTGAAACGGTGGGCAAGCTGCTGCCCGAAATCGCCAAAGCGGTGGGCTTTGACAGCACCGTGATCCTCGCGCCCACGCACGACACCGCCAGCGCGATCCTTGCTTCGCCCATTGAAGATGGCGACGCGTATCTCTCCAGCGGCACGTGGAGCTTGCTGGGGCTCGAGCTTACGCGCCCCATCCTGACGGAGGAAAGCCGCGCATACAACATGACCAACGAGGGCGGCGTGAACGGCACGGTGCGGTATCTCAAAAACATCATGGGCCTTTGGATGCTGCAGCAATTGCGCCGCGAGATGTGTCCCGATGTATCCTACGCCGAGCTGGCGAAACTGGCGGAGGCGGCGGACGGCTATCCCGGCCGCGTGGACGCTGATGACCAGCGCTTCATGGCGCCCGCTTCCATGCAAAAGGAAATGGAAAAAGCGCTCGCTGAGCGCGGCTACCCTTTGCCGCAAAGCATCGGCGAATGGGCGGCGTGCGTGTGTCACAGCCTGGCGGATTGCTACGCCGGGGCGATCGGCGCGCTGGAAGCGCTCACGGAGCAGAAAATTTCCTGCCTGCGCATTGTGGGCGGCGGCTGCCAAAATGATTATCTCAATCGTCTCACGGCGCAGGCTCTTGCGCGGCCCGTGACCGCGGGCCCGGTGGAAGCCACGGCGATCGGCAATATCCTGTCGCAGATGCATTTGTCCGTGGCCGATGCGCGGGAGATGGTGAAACGGTCGTTTCCGCTGAAAATGTATGGAGAGGGGTAACGCGCGCAGGCGGCGTTATCTTATCCTTCGAGCATATTTTTCGGCCTTTTTGCATAACATGAACATCCGCAATGCAAGGAGGCCGATATGTCAGCTGTATCATACTTTCCCGGCAGCAATACCTGCCGCGGATTTCATGGATTTTTTCACGAGTTGCTGCCCGCAGAGCGCATGCGCCGGGCGTATATCATCAAGGGCGGGCCGGGGGTGGGGCAAAAGCACGCTGATGAAGCGCGTGGGCGCCGCCTGGGAAAAGCAGGGAAAGCAGGTGGAGTATTACTGGTGCTCGGGCGATCCCGAAAGCCTGGACGCCGTGGTTGCCGACGGCTGCATGTTGATGGACGGCACCGCCCCGCATGTGATCGATCCCGCGCTGCCGGGCGCGGCGGACGGCATCATCAATCTGGGCGAGTGTCTGGATGAAACGATCATGGCGGCGCACCGCGAGGAAGTGCTGCGCGTGATGCGCGATATCAGCCGCTGCTACGGCCGGGCGTACCGCTATCTCACCGGCGCAGACGCCGCGCTGCGCGATATGCAGGAGGTGTACGCGCAGGCCGTCGATCAGGGCGCGCTGATCAATCTGCGCATGGAGCTGATGGCCTTTGTGCAGGGCAAAGAGGGCCCCGGGCAGCATCTTTACGCGCAGGCGATCTCCTGCAAGGGCGTGGCGCAGCATCTTGACAGCCTCGTGCGCGAGAATATACTATGCCTTGATCTGCCCTTCGGCTTTGATGCGGATACGCTTTTGCGCCCGCTGTCGCTGCACCTGGGCGACAGGCATATCGCCCACCGCGCGTTCATGCATCCGCTGGACGGCAAACGTCATGCGCACATTGCCACTAAAACGCACAGCGTGGTCACCTTTTTAGAGCCCGGGCGCGACGTGCGCACGCTGCCCTTTGATGAAGACATTCTCCGCCGCGAGCACGACGCGCTGTCCTTCAGCCGCGCGGCGTATGATCTTTTGCTGCATCAGGCCATTGACAGTTTGCATCAGGCCAAGGAAAAGCACGACGTGCTGGAGCGCATTTACGCCGATGCGATGGACTATAAAAAGCTTGACGATATGCAGGGCAAATTTGTTCTGCGGATGACAACATAAAGGTATAACAAAGGACCCGGAATTTCCGG
>JAZQXQ010000271.1:0-2310 GCA_045632965.1 Clostridia bacterium | reverse complement strand
CGCTCAGACGCATGCGGGTGGCAGCCTGGGACTGGTGCGCGTCGCGCAGGATGGTATCGGTAATGTGAAGTTTAGGCATAATTTATGTTCCTCCGTTAAGCGCCAAACAGCGCCAGCAGCACGCCGGCAGCGATGGCAGAGCCGATCACGCCCGCCACATTGGGGCCCATGGCATGCATCAGCAGGAAGTTGCCGGGATCGGCCTTCTGGCCTTCACGCTGCGATACACGCGCAGCCATAGGCACGGCGGATACGCCGGCAGAGCCGATCAGGGGATTGATCTTGTCCTTGAGGAAAAGATTCATGAACTTGGCCAGCAGTACGCCGCCCGCGCTGCCGCAGCCAAAGGCAAAAATACCCATGCACATGATCTTGATCGTATTCCAGCTCAGGAACGTATTGGCAGTCGCCGTAGCGCCCACGCATACACCCAGGAACACCGTCACGATGTTCATCAGCTCGTTCTGAACCGTCTTGTCAAGACGCTGCGTTACGCCGCACTCATGCAGCAGGTTACCCAGCATCAGGCAGCCAACCAGCGGCGCAGCGGAGGGAACCAGCAGGGCCACAAAGATCGTCACCACGAAGGGGAAGCAGATCTTTTCTGCCTTGGACACCTTGCGCAGCGGCTTCATCACGATCTTACGCTCTTCTTCCGTGGTCAGCGCGCGCATGATGGGCGGCTGAATGACGGGAACAAGCGCCATGTAGGAATAGGCAGCCACGGCGATGGGGCCCAGCAGATGGGGCGCCAACTGGATGGCGGTATAGATGGCCGTGGGGCCGTCCGCGCCGCCGATGATGCCGATGGAGCCCGCTTCCTGGCCGGTAAAACCAAGCAGGCGGGAGAGAATGAATACGATGAAGATACCCAGCTGCGCCGCCGCACCCAGCAGCAGCGTCTTGGGGTTGGCCAGCAGCGGCTCAAAGTCCGTGCCGGCGCCCACGCCGATAAAGATCAGACAGGGATAAATGCCCAGCTTGACGCCCAGATACAGGTAGTCAAGCAAGCCGCCGCCTTCGCCCAGAGCGACCCAGTTGATATGGCCGCCGGCAAACAGTTCTTCATGGAACATATTCGCACCGGGCAGGTTGGTCAGCATCATACCAAAGGCAATGGGCAAAAGAAGGAGGGGCTCAAACTTTTTGACGATCGCCAGGTACATCAGCACCAGCGCAATCACGATCATCACCAGCATTTTCCAGTTGTCGGCGATCAGGGAAAAGCCGGTCTGACTCCAGAAATTGATAATCGTTTCCATTTGTGTACCTCGCTATCAGGCGATGGTCAGCAGCTGCTGGCCGGACTGCACGGTCTGACCGGCAGTGACAGCCACGGAACCGACGGTGCCGTCAACGGGCGCCATGATCTCGTTTTCCATCTTCATGGCTTCGAGGATCAGCAGCACGTCGCCCTTCTTGACAGCCTGGCCGGGCTTGACGTTGATGGAGATGATGTTGCCGGGCATGGGAGCACCAATGCTCTGGCCGCGGGCCAGGGGAGCCGCAGGAGCGGGAGCAGGGGCGGGAGCAGCGGGGGGAGCAGGAGCCGCAGCAGGAGCGGGGGCGGGAGCGGCGGGCGCCTTGGCGGCTTCGCCTTCCAGCACTTCCAGGGTGATATCATATACCGTGCCGTTTACGTTCACGCGATACTTTTTCATGATGTTTCTCTTCCTTTCTGCAAATCAGACGCGTTTGATGCTCAGGATGCGAATGGCGCGCACATCGGTGCCCAGTTCTTCCGCTAGGGCCGCAGAAACAGCAGCCACCAGCTCGCCGCGATTGGGAATTTCATTCGCCGCAGGCGCGGGAGCGGGCACATGGGCGGGCATCGCAGGAACCGCGGCGACGCTCGCATCTTTGACAACAAGCTCAGAAACCTTGCCCAGAATCTTGATCAGCACAATCAGGCACAGCAGACCGATGAACACAATACCCATGCCCATCGCGCATACGAACCAGTTGGGAAGTTCCTGCGCTACCGCATTCAGGGTTTCAGTAGGCATAATTTACCTCCTCGATCAGCCGCGGGGACCGGCAGCAACGATCTCCTCGGGCATGTGGGTGTACTTGGTGAAGTTGTCGCGGAACATCTGCGCCAGCTTCTTGGCAGCGGCTTCGTAAGCAGCCTTGTCTTCCCAGGTCTTTTCGGGGATCAGCAGATCAGCCGGCACGCCTTCGCAGGCAGTGGGCACGGAAATGCCAAAGTAGGGATCCTTGACGAATTCGCCCTTTTCCAGATCGCCGTTGAGCGCAGCGGTGACCATCGCGCGGGTATAAGCCAGCTTGGTGCGCTTGCCGGTGCCGTTC
>JAZQXQ010000270.1:0-4324 GCA_045632965.1 Clostridia bacterium | reverse complement strand
GGCCTTTGGCTGCAGCGCCTGGCGCGACGGCTGTCATTTTACCATCTGGAAGGATTGCCTCTCCCGCGCCGGCGGCCCCGCGCTCAATCAGAAAATCGTGCAGCTGCTGCTTAAATCCGGCGAGGTCAAGGGCAGCACGGGCATAATCAAAATCGAAAACGGATTTTTGACCTTCACACACGCAAACGAAGAAAATCCCGCCGCACGCGTGAACCTGATTTACGAAAAATCCGCAAAATAAAGGCAAAACATGCGTTTTATCTCTTGCATTTTGCTTGACACCTATGCTATAATATGCTTTGTGTGAAACGGACGGTCCTCTGTGGGCATCAGCTTCAGTGCCGAAGCCGCCGCACATGAACGTCTATGAGGGAAGGAGGAAACTGACAATGAGCGAAATCATCAAGTCTATCGAACAGGCCCAACTCCGTACCGATCGTCCTGACTTTAACGTTGGCGACACGCTGCGCGTGTTCGTAAAGGTTGTCGAAGGCAACCGTGAGCGTCTTCAGGCGTTCGAAGGCGTGGTTATCGCCCGCCGCAACGGCTCCTGCCGCGAGACCTTCACCGTCCGCCGCGTGAGCTACGGCATTGGCGTAGAGCGTACTTTCCCGCTGCACTCTCCCCGTGTTGACCACATCGAGGTCATCCGTCGTGGTAAGGTGCGTCGCGCGAAGCTCTACTACCTGCGTAATCTGCAGGGCAAGGCGGCCAAGATCAAGGATGTTTCCCGCGATTGATCCGCATAAACGGTTGATAAAAGCAGTTCGGTTTTGCCGGACTGCTTTTTCATTTGATGAGGGAGAAACGTTAGGGAGGCGGCTTTTATAGTAAAAGCCCCTCCCTAAGACCCACCCGAAAATCAGTTTTGTCGACGTAAATGTTGGTCGCAGGCTATACGAAAAAGAGGCGAAAAACCGAAAGTACGAGCAATCTCGCCCCTCGGCTTACGCCTCTTTTTCTACGCGCTTCACGCGCTCGATTACGCAAGCGCAATCAGCCTGCTGCATATAGTGCCCGCGGGGGAACGCCGTTTCGCTGCAGCAAAACGGCGGCCTCCAAACGCAGCCCGCACCCAAGCGGCAGTCCGCAGAGCTTGCTCTGCAGGTTTGCTTTAGCAAACTGAAAAAGGGCTTGGAAGCGGTGGGAAAGCTTGCTTTCACATCCGATTTCCAAGTCCTTTTTCGATAAGACTGCCGCGACAAAAACGCAGCCAACTTCCATCACAAACGGCGGTTTCTTTGTTACTTTCTTTGACTCAAAGAAAGTACCGTTCCCTCCCCCTCCGTCTCTCTTACTCCGTCACAGTCTCTTCTTCCTCAAAATCCTCATCCACGGGGGGCATCTTATCGCATACCATGAAGAATGCGTCTTCGCCGTTGTCCTCATAATATTTCTTGCGTACGCCCACCTGAATAAAGCCAAGGGACTTGTACAGATTCTGCGCCACGATGTTGCTGCGGCGCACTTCGAGGGTCATGTAAATGACGCCGAGATTGGCGGCGTACTGCTTGAGGCCCTCGGTCAGAAGGCGGCCCAGCCCCTTGCCGCGCAGATCCTCGCGCACGGCGATGTTGGTGATGTGGCCTTCGTCAATGACCACCCACACGCCGGCAAAGCCGACGGGAATGTTATCTTCGCCCACAACGACAAGATAGCGCGCGCACTTGTTGGTGGTCATTTCATCGCGGAAGGCCTTTTCGCTCCACGGGATGGGGAAAATGGCCTTTTCCAGCGCGGCGACGGCAGGCACGTCGTCAATCGTCATGCGGCGCAGGGTGAATTCAGCCATGCTGCGCCTCCTTCTTCGCGCGCTCGCGTTCGGCCTGGGGCGCGCGCAGATACATGGGCTGCAGCGTGAGATAATCCACCGCCTCGTCCGCATGCGCAGCGGCGACGCAGGCCACGGCGGCAGGCCGCAGATACGCGCTGTGCGCCGGCGCAAAGTGCGCGCGTTCGCCGAGCGCGGCCTCGATTTTCGCCTGATAGGTGATCACGCCGTCGCCCGTGAAGAGGAAATCCCCTTCAAACGGCGAGATGGCGGCGATGAATTCGTCCAGCTTCATCACGCAGTCACTGAGCAGGCGTTTGCCGCCCCGGAAGGCCGCGCCGTACACCTGCATCACGCGCGCATCCTGAATGGGGCAGATGATTTTGTCGCTGATAGCAAGCGATTCCGCTGTCGCTTCCAGCGCGCCGACGGCAATGCAGGGAATATGGAGAGCATGCGACAGCGCCTTCACCGCCGTAACGCCAATGCGCACGCCGGTAAAAGAGCCGGGACCTACGGTAACAGCCAGATGCGTCAAATCTTTTTTATCCACGCCCGCGCGGATGAGTGCCTCATCCAGCATGGGCATAAGGCTTTCGGAATGCGTGAGCTTGTTGATGGCCGCCGCCTCATAGCGGATGCGGCCGTCCGCCCACACGGCCACGCCGCAGACGGGGCCCGAGGTATCAATGGCAAGGATGATCACTTGTGGTTTTCCTCCCAGTTTCCGTGAGCGATAAAGGTAATGCGGCGGCTGCCGTCTTCCTGGGGTACCAGACGGACTTCCAGCGCTGTTTCCGGGATCAGGTAAGGCGCGCGCTCATGCCATTCGATCAGCGCTACGCCGTCGCCGCCCACGTACTCGTCCAGGCCCATGTCCGTCAGTTCGCTTTCGTCGCCGATGCGGTACCAGTCGAAATGGAACAGCGGGATGCGGCCTTCTTCGTATACGTTGAGGATAGTGAAAGACGGGCTGGGCACGGCGCAGGTGATGCCAAGGCCGCGGGCGACGCCGCGGGAAAACTCGCTCTTGCCTGCGCCCATATCACCGGTCATGAGCACTACGTCGCCGCGCTTGAGCGTCTGGGCCAGTTGCATGCCCAGATTCTGCGTATCTTCACGCGTTTGCGTTACGTGCGTCATTGTTTTCAGGCCTTCTTGCCGGCAAGCTTGTGCAGCAGCTTACTCAGGCGCTTATAGAGAATGAAGGTGACCACGCTGACAACGACGCCCTTGATGATATTGAAGGGAACAACGGCCACCAGGATGCAGTTGAGCACGGATTCAAAGCCCATCTTGGCCAGTCCGGCGGCATAATCGGCGCCGAAGTACAGCGGGAAGAGGATATAGAGATTGGACAGCACGCCGCCCACGATCAGGCACAGGGTACCGGTGACCATGCCGATGAGCGCGCCCTTGCGGGTGTGCACCTTCTGATAGATCAGCACGGCGGGCATCATGTAGCAAAAGCCCAGGATAACGTCAGCCAGCTGGCCGACCATGCCGGAGTTGCTGGCAAACAGGTGAATGATATTGGTGACCAGCAGCACGCAAAGGCCGGCGACGGGACCCAGGGCAAAGCCCGTGAGCATCATGGGCACAAAGCTCAGATCCAGCTTCAGCCAGGGAGCCAGAAAAGACATGGGAATCTTGAGCATAAAGGAAAGGACGACGGCGATGGCGGTCATCACGCCGATGTAGCACAGGTTGACGGTGGTAAAGGTGTTCTTTTTCATGGGGAAATCCTCCTTCAAAATAAATTGCCCCCGACGCGCAATCGGGGGCAATGCAATAAATCATGCATTGTTTCTTCTTTCATCCAGACTGTACTGTCGGCCATGGAATCAAACCATGTCAGCCTTTCGGCTCGCGGGCTATACCGCCGGTCGGGAATTGCCGCTGCGCGTGCAGCTCACCCTGCCCTGAAGAATATGAACTTGCGTTTATTGTAGCACGCGCCATAACGCGTGTCAATATAAAATCAGTCCTTGCACTGGGTATCGTAAATATCCTGCCAGAAGGCCATGAAATTATCAAGGCCCAGCTCTTTGAGCGTATTTTCAAACTCCGCGAAGGTTTCGTCGCTGATTTCCATTTCGCCCAGCACCCAGCGGGATATGCAGGTATCCACATAGAGGGCGATATTGCGCTGCAGGGGCGCGATTTCCTCCTGCTGCGCATAGGTGAGCGAATAGTAGGGGAAGGGGCGCTCGGCCACTTCGTTGATCAGCGCAGCCTGCGAAGAAACATGGCGCACAACGGTTTCGGTATAGCGCTGCTGGAAGGCGTCGTTGGAGATGCCGGGCGCCGTGCCGCCGGAGTAAATGATAACGTCGCTGGAGAACATGGTGTTGTTCTGCGCGGCGTCCGTCAAGCGCCAGGTGCCGTCGCCGTCGATCACATAATCGACGTTTTCCTGACCGACGGTGCCGAGGATGGAGATTTCCTCGGTGTAGATCCGATCCACCCAGGCGAGGATTTCGCCGATGTTTTCGCATCTCGTGGTGACGGCAAACGTGCCGCCCTGCACATGGCCGATGAAGCTGCGGTACA
>JAZQXQ010000269.1:0-4294 GCA_045632965.1 Clostridia bacterium | reverse complement strand
GGCGTCCGTGTGCGGGGCGGGCGGCTTGGTGGCGCTTTGCTGCACGGTGGTTTTTTTGACGGTGCGCTCGTCGCCGGCATTCAGCACAGGCAGCGGCGCGGTGTCCGTTTCGTCTGCGTCTTTTTTCTTGCCGCGCGTCTTTTTGGCGGGCTCGTCCTCCTGATACAGCGCTTTCCAGCCCTGCATCTTCACGGCGCGGCCGGTGGAGCGGAAAGTTTCACCCTCGCAGACGGTGATCACCTTCATTGCATCATACACATGCGCTGGGTAGAAGGCGGCGATCATGCGCCGGGCGACGAGATCGTACAGATTGCGCTCGTCCGGCGGCAGTTTGTCAAGCTCTGCCGTGCGCGGCGTGGGCAGGATCGCATGGTGATCGGAGACCTTCGCGTTGTCAAAAATGCGCTTGGAAACGTATAAATGCCCGTCCTCCTTGCGCTCCATGCCCTTTTCCAGGCTGCGGTAGGGCTCGGCCATCGATTTGAGCGTCTGGTAGAGCTTGGGCAGCATATCCATGGGCAGATAGCGGCTGTCGGTGCGCGGGTAGGTGAGCAGCTTCCATTTTTCGTACAGCGACTGGGCGATCTTGAGCGTTTTGTCCGCCGTGAAGCCAAGCATGCGGTTGGCATCGCGCTGGAGCGAAGTGAGATCATACAGCTGCGGCGGCAGCTCTTTTTTTTCTTCGCTGGTGGCTTCGCGCACGCGAGCAGGCTTTCCGCGCACAAGGGCAGCAAGCTCCTCCGCGCGCTCTTTGGTGGCAATACGCTGCGCGGTCTTTTCGTCCTCGGCCTTTTCGTCAAACCACTGTCCCGAATAATCGCCGAAATCCGCCGTGAGCGTGTGATATTCGACCGGCACAAAGGAATCAATTTCCTTGCGGCGCTTGACGAGGATATTCAGCGTGGGCGTTTGCACGCGGCCCACGGAGAGCAGCGCGTCGTAGCGCAATGTGAATGCGCGGCTGGCGTTCATGCCCACCAGCCAGTCGGCTTCCGAGCGGCAGACGGCGCTTTTGCGAAGCCCCAAATATTCTTCGGCGGGCTTCAAATTGGCAAAGCCCTCGCGGATGGCTTCATCCGTCATGGAGGAAATCCACAGCCGGTCGACGGGTTTTGTACACTTGGCCTGCGAATAAATATAGTGGAAAATCAGTTCGCCCTCGCGTCCGGCGTCGGTGGCGCAGATGATCTTTTCCGTGCCCTTGTCGTTGATCAGCTTTTTGACGACGGTAAACTGCTTGCGCGTTTTGGGGATGATTTTGGTGGGCAGGGTATCTGGCAGCATGGGCAGAAGCTCCATGCGCCACTTTTTGTATTTTTCGTCGATTTCGTCGGGCTCGCACAGCGTCACCAGATGGCCGAGCGCCCAGGTGACGGTGTACTCTTCGCCGATGATGCAGCCATCGCCGTTATTTTTGCAGCCCAAAACGCGCGCGATATCGCGCGCGACTGAGGGCTTTTCGGCAACAATGATAATCATGGAAGAATCAGCGGATATGGCGCACGCGGATGACGTGATCAATGCCGGCGAGCTGATCGACCACTGCAGCGGGAACTTCGTCGTTGAAATCAAGCAGGGTGTAGGCGATGTCGCCGCGGGCCTTGTTGACCAGGTTTTCGATGTTCAGACCGGCGGCGGCCACGATTTCCGTCATGCGGCCCAGCATGCCCAGCGTGTTCTGGTGCATGATGGCCAGACGATCGCCCTCGGCACGGGCAAAGGACACATCCGGGAAGTTGACGGAGTGGGAAATATTGCCGTTCTCCAGATAATCGCAGATCTGCTTTGCGGCCATGACCGAGCAGTTTTCATCCGCTTCCGGCGTACCGGCGCCCAGATGCGGGGTGCAAAGGGCGTTTTCATAGCCAAGCTCGCGGGCAGTGGGGAAGTCGGTGGCAAAGCCGGCGATCTTGCCGCTGTCGATGGCGTCGCATACAGCGTCGTTATCCAGCACGGGGCCGCGGGCGTAGTTGATGAGATATACGCCGTCCTTCATGGCGGCGATGGATTCGGCGGAAACGAAGCCGCGGTTCGCCTCATTGAGCGGAATATGCACGGAAACGATATCGCTGGCGGCGTAAAGCTCCTTGACATCCTGTACAAAATGAACGATGTGCTTGAGCTCCGTCACGCGGGAATGCGGCAGATAGGGATCGTAGCCGATGACTTTCATGCCCAGATCATAGCAGGCGCGGGCCATGCGCGAGCCGATAGCGCCCACGCCCACAATACCGATGGTTTTGCCCATCAGTTCGGGGCCGCGGTAGACTTCCTTGCCCGCTTCCACGGCGCGGCCGGGATCGCTTTCGCCGTCTTTGAGCGTGCGTACCCAGGCGTTGGACGCAAGGACGTTGCGCATGCACAGAATAATGGCGGCGAGGGTCAATTCCTTGACGGCGTTGGCGTTGCCGCCCGGGGTGTTGAATACCACGATGCCCTGCTGCGTGCACTTTTCCACGGGGATGGTGTTCGTGCCCGCGCCGATGCGGCAGATGGCCTTGAGTTCGGGCCCCAGCGGAATATTATGCAGGGGAGTGGAATGCACCAGAATGGCGTCGGGACGATCGGTTTCTTCCACAATACGGTAGCGCTCGTGATTAAAGCCGCGCAGACCGGCTTCGGCCACTTTGTTATAGGTTTGAATAATATACATATATACGCCTCCTCAGCGGTTTTTTTCAAATTTGTGCATGAATTCGACGAGCTTTTTTACGCCTTCCTCGGGCATCGCATTGTAGATGCTGGCGCGCATGCCGCCGGCCACGCGGTGACCTTTGAGGCTGAGAAGCCCGGCAGCAGCCGCCTCCTTCACAAAGCGCGCATCCAGCGCGTCATCGCCCGTACGGAAGGTGACGTTCATGATCGAGCGGCTGCCCTTGTCCGCGATGGGCAGGAACAAGCGGCTTTCGTCCAGATAATCGTAGAGCAGCTTCGCCTTGCGCAGATTGCGTTCATGAATGGCCTTGACGCCGCCCTCATCGCGCAGCCATTCCAGACAAAGCCCAGCCATATAAATGGCGTAGGTGGGCGGCGTGTTGAGCATGCTGCCCTTTTCGGCCATGACTGTCCAGTTCATCACGGCGGGCGTATCCTTGCGGGCGCAGCCCAGCAGATCGCGCCGCACGATGACCACGGTGAGGCCGGCGGGGCCGATGTTCTTCTGCGCGCCGGCGAAGATCACGCCGTAGCGGCGCACATCGCAGGGCTCGGAGAGAATATTGGAGGACATGTCCGCCACGATGGGCACGCTGCCGCTTTCGGGCAATGCAGGAATGCGCGTGCCGTAAATGGTGTTGTTGGTGGTAACGTAAAGGTAATCCGCTTTCGGATCCAATTGGGCGGGATCCACGGCAGGTACGCGGCGGTAGTTTTCCTCACGGGAGGAAGCGACGCAGCGCACCGGGCCGTATTTTTGCGCCTCTTTCATGGCGGCGTTGGCGAAATTGCCGCTGTCCACATAATCTGCCGAGATGTGCAAAAGATTCAGCGGCACGGCGGCGAACTGCCCCGTTGCGCCGCCCTGCAGCAGCAGTACCTCATAATCTTCGGGGATGTCCATCAGCTCCCGGAGAAGCGACACCGTGCGGTCAAAAATCTCCTGGTAAGCGGGGGAACGGTGGCTCATCTCCATGACCGAAACGCCGCTGCCGCGCCAGGAAAGCATCTCTTCCGAAGCACGGCGCAGGGCAGCCTCCGGGATCAAGGCGGGGCCTGCCGCAAACTGATATGCGCGTTCCATGGTGTTTCCTCCGTAATAAAGTTATTCCAGAGCTTTGAGCTTTTCGGCCTGATCTTCGACGGTCAGAGCCTCGATCAGCTCGCTCAGATCGCCGTCCACGATGGCGTCGATCCTGTACAGCGTCAATCCGATACGGTGATCGGTGACGCGGCCCTGCGGGAAATTGTAGGTGCGGATGCGCTCGTTGCGCTCGCCCGAGCCCACCTGCGCGCGGCGGTTCTGGGCATATTCACCCTCGGCCTGCGTGCGGTACAGATCATACAGGCGGGATTTGAGCACGCGCATGGCCTTTTCCTTGTTTTTCAGCTGGCTTTTTTCATCCTGACAGGTGACGACAAGGCCGCTGGGCATGTGCGTGATGCGCACGGCGGAGTCCGTACGGTTGATGTACTGACCGCCGTGGCCGGAGGCGCGGTAGGTATCGATGCGGATATCCTCCTGCCGGATTTCGACCTCCACATCCTCGGCCTCGGGCAGCACAGCCACGGTGGCGGTGGAGGTGTGGATGCGGCCGCCGGCCTCGGTGACGGGCACGCGCTGGATGCGGTGTACGCC
>JAZQXQ010000268.1:0-4271 GCA_045632965.1 Clostridia bacterium | reverse complement strand
CTTGCTTTCTCCTCCGGTTTCCGGCTCTCTTTTTCGTACAGCCTGCGTCAAACTTTCACGTCCACAACGCAGCCTTTCGAGAGGGTCTTAGGGAGGAGCTTTGGGCTCCAAAGCTGCCTCCCTAACGTCCCCCTATTACTTCGCATACTCCGTGCAGCGGGTCTCGCGGATCACGTTCACGCGGATCTGGCCGGGATACTCAAGCTCACGTTCAATGCGCTTGGCGATCTCCTTGGCCATCACCTTGGTGCCCTCGTCGGTAATATCCTCGGGCTTGACCATGATGCGCACTTCGCGGCCGGACTGGATCGCGTAGGACTTGTCAACGCCGGCAAACTCATTGGCAATGGCCTCGAGCTTCTCCAGACGCTTGATGTAGTTCTCCAGCGATTCGCGGCGCGCGCCGGGACGGGCAGCGCTGATCGCGTCGGCAGCCTGTACCAGCACGGCTTCCACAGTCTGAGGCTCCACATCGTTGTGGTGCGCCAGGATGCAGTGGATCACATCGTTGTTTTCGCGGTACTTGCGGGCCAGCTCGCCGCCCAGCTGTACATGCGTGCCTTCCTGCTCGTGGTCGACAGCCTTGCCGATATCGTGCAGAAGACCGGCGCGCTTGGCCAGCTGAACATCCGCGCCCAGCTCGGCCGCCATGAGGCCCGCCAGATGGCTGACTTCGATGGAGTGCTTGAGCACGTTCTGACCGTAGGAAGTGCGATAGCGCATGCGGCCCAGAAGCTTGACCAATTCGGGATGCAGACCATGCTGCGCAGTCTCGAAGATCGCCTGCTCGCCGGCTTCGCGGATCTGATTGTCCACTTCCTTGCGGGCCTTTTCCACCATCTCCTCAATGCGGGCGGGGTGGATGCGGCCATCCTGAATCAGCTTTTCGATGGCAATGCGCGCAATCTCGCGGCGCACGGGATCGAAAGCGGAAACGATCACAGCTTCGGGGGTATCGTCGATGATCAGGTCAACGCCCGTCGCCGTCTCCAGTGCGCGGATGTTGCGGCCCTCACGGCCGATAATGCGGCCCTTCATATCATCGTTGGGCAGGTTGATAACGGATACGGTGGTCTCCGCCACATGATCGGCAGCGCACTTCTGAATAGCCAGGGCGATAATATTGCGAGCCTTCTTTTCGCCCTCGTCCTTGGCCTTGGCTTCGATGTCGCGCACCAGCGCGGCAGCGTCATGATACGCTTCCTTCTGCACGCGGCTGATGATCATCTGCTCGGCCTCGTCCTGCGTCATGCCGGCGATGCGCTCAAGCTCCTTCACCTGCTTATCGCGCAGATCCTCCGCTTCGTTGTACAGTTCCTGGGTCTGCTCGGCCTTCTTGTTGATGGCCTCCTCGCGCTTTTCGAGGTTGTCCATCTTCTTATCCAGCGTTTCCTCGCGCTGATTTACGCGGCGCTCGCTGCGCTGCATCTCGGCACGGCGGGTGCGGATTTCGTCATCGAGCTTGTTCTTGAGGCGAAGCACTTCTTCCTTCGCTTCCAGTTCCATTTCCTTTTTGACTTCAGCCGCCTTGCGGGTGGCGTCGTCCAACAGCTTTTTGGCATATTCTTCCGAACGGCCAATGCTCTTTTCCACAACATTCTTGCGATAGCCCATACCGGCCGCTACGCCGAGCACCAGCGCAAGAACAATCAAACCAATGGCAAGAAAAATGTTCATTTGCGTCCCTCCCTCTCTCTAAAAATCTCAATCACTTTTTCATTATTACCAATTGAAAAACCGTGCAGGAACAAACCTGCACGGCTGCATGCTGGATTCATTACAACATACCTACTCGATCTATCGCAACAGATGGCCAAAAGAATAATATTCTCCCGCCGGATGTATGCAATCAATGAGCGACTTACGCGCCCCAACTACATTATCAGCACAACAAAACAGCAACGCAAATAAAGCTTGCTTTATCATGAGAAAGCGCGGGCCTTCGCCCCGCCTAAGCTGAGGAACCAGAGCATGGTGTATCGAAAAACAGCATGGCGACATGTATCACATGCGCCTTTTTCAGCCGGTCAAGTTATTGTAACCATTTCTCCCCCCGTTTGTCAAGCGTTTTTCGCCCTTTCCATAGCATATCTTTTCTTTTTTCTTCCGTTTTTTCCATCTGCCGATATTTTACAAGCCGCAGGGCTGATCTTTCAATTGACAGGCTTGACGAAGCAGGTATAATAATAAGGATAGGACATGTCTTTTTTTCAACAATCAAGGAGGCTTCACAATGGATAAATGGGACGCCCGCTTTATGGATATGGCGCATCTTGTATCTACCTGGACCAGCTGCTACACCGAGGGCCGCGCCATCGGCGCCGTCATCGTCAAGGATAAGCGCGTAATGACCACCGGCTACAACGGCGCGCCCGCCGGTCTTCCCACCTGCCGCGAAAAAGGCGAATGCCTGCGCCGCAAGCTGGGTGTGGAAAGCGGCACGCGCACCGAAGTGTGCTTTGCCATCCACGCCGAGCAGAATGCCATCATTCAGGCTGCCAAGCTCGGTATCTCCATTGACGGCGGCACGCTGTACTGCACGCACCAGCCCTGCAGCGTATGCACGCGCATCATCATCAATGCCGGCATCCGCCGCGTGGTGTATGAGCATGGCTATCCCGATGATTTTTCTCTGGAGCTTTTCCGGCAGGCAGGCATCCCGCTGGAGCGCTTTGACCGTGAAACCGGAGGAACCGTACCTTGCTGAAAAAACTGCTCGCCGTCCTTTTGCTTATCTGCCTTGCTTTCCCCTGCACATCGCTGGCGGATGAAGAGCCCACGCCCATTGTGCCGCTGACAAAGGACGAAATTGAAGAAACGCCCGTGGGCATGCATCATTATCTTTTGCTGTGCTCCGATTCCTGGAGCGGCTCCAGCGAGGATGAGCCCCGCAATACCGACGGCATCATGCTGGTGACCGTCGATACCATCGCGCACCGCGTGATGCTCACCTCCTTCATCCGCGATATGCTGGTCATGCGCCCCGACGGCGCGTACGGCCGCCTCAACGGCATCGCCAAGCGCTTTTCGCTGGAAGAGATGATGGATACGCTCAACTCCCACTTCGGTCTGGATATTCAGAAATACGTTCTGGTGGACTGGAGCAACGTGGCCAATATCATCGACGCGCTGGGCGGCGTTGACATCACCATAACCAACGGCGAATCCATCCGCCTGCGCGACAAAAACGCCTATAAGCGCGACTGGACGTCGCCTGTTCTCTCAGGTGCCGGCACGTATCATTTCCGCGGCTATGCCGCCGTCATTTACATGCGCATCCGCTCGGATATCTCCGTAGACGGCGAGAGATACGATTATCGACGCACCACCCGCGCGCGCAATGTCGTGTCCTCGCTGGCCGACAGCCTGCGCGAAATCGACTATGCCAAGGCCATAGAAGTTGCCACCACCGTCTTTAACAACATCACCGCCACCAACATGACGATGATGGATTTTATCGAAGCCGCAGGCTATGCCTTTGAGCTGCGCGACGCCGAGATTGAGCAGATGCGCATCCCCATTGACGGCACAGGCGAAGAATTTTACTATCTCGAAATGGCCACACAGCAGATTGACGTACCCGCCAACCGCGAAGCGCTGCTTGAATTTTTGTATGAAAGCTTCACCGTGCGTGAGGTTGTGGAATAACTCTCTCCTACGAAAGGAGGCTGCCTGATGGATCATCTGATTCGCAATGCCCTTGCTTTTATCAATGAGCACAGCGCGCTGGTCATGATTCTCGTGCTCGTCCTGTTGGCGCTTGGTCTGATCAGCTGCTTTGTGATCGAAAAAAGGCGCTTCACCACCAAAGAGATCACGCTCCTTGGCATGCTGATTGCGCTCAACATCATCATGGCGGAGGTGTGCAAAATCACCATCCTGCCGCGCGTATTAGAATTATCGCTGGGCTTTGTGCCTCTGGCGCTGTCGGGCATGCTCTTTGGCCTTGTGCCTTCCGTCACGGTCGCCGTCGTTGCCGATATCATCGGCGCGCTCATGTTCAACGCCGGCTCCTTCTATTTCGGCTACACGCTCACCGCCTTTATGACGGGGCTTTTCTACGGCATTTTTCTGCACAAAAAGGAGCTGCCCGTCTGGCGCGTTATTCTCTGCCAGCTGCTGGTTTCGCTTGTGTGCTATGCCTTCCTTAATTCGCTGTGGGCGCTTAACTGGGTCACCTCCGCTGCCGCCAGCGAGTATATTGCCACCCGCCTTATGGCGCAGCTGATCACCTGCCCGGTGTACACGATCATTTTGCTGATCCTGCGCCG
>JAZQXQ010000267.1:0-4285 GCA_045632965.1 Clostridia bacterium | reverse complement strand
CATATATCTGGTGACCAAAGATGCATACACCGTCAATATCGGCAATACAGAGGATCTGCAGGGCAAAATCGGTACGGCGCGTGCGGTGCTTAAGGAAATCCGCGCCCGCGGCCTCAAAGGCGGCATGGTGGAAGCGACCGTTTCCGGGATTGCGGCGTATCGCCCGGCAGAATAACAATTTACAATTCAAATCTTAAATTTGTCGGAAAAAATAGGTATATGGCATGTAAAAAGACTTGCCAATTTATCACAAAAAGGTTACAATTAAGTGTATCCTAATGAGATTTGTGCGCATTCGGCGTTTTGCCATGCGGTCAAGCGGCAGCATGCGCTGTACGACGGATAGGGGTTGAGTGATTCATGAAGAACACAGTTACGGCAATTGACTTTGGCACCAGCAAGATTGTAGCCCTCGTTGCGGAAACGAGCGGCCGCCAGCGCTGCGATATCGTGGGCGCGGGCACGGCGGAGTATTCCGGTTTTGCCGACGGCCAGTGGAATGAGCCGGAAATTTTGAATGAAAAAATGTCTGAGGCCGTCAAAAAGGCGGAGGAGCAGGCACACACGCGCATCCGAGAGGTCAATGTGGGCGTCCCGGGTGAATTTTCGCGTGTATATACCGTTGAAACGGGCGTGAAGCTGCAGGGCGCGGATCCGCATGTATCTGTGAAGGATATTGAAAATCTCTTCCGTCAGGCAACGGATGAGCTGGGCCCTGTGCGCGGGGTGATCATTCACCGCAGCCCTGCCTGGTTCATGGTGGATGACAGCAAAAAGACGCTGGAGCCCATGGGCATGCGCGGCACGGAGCTGCGCGCGTGCGTATCCTTTGTGGTGGCGGATCAGTTCTTCCTTGACGATGTGAGCGAGCGTTTCCGCGCGCTGAACATCATGGTGAACAGCTTCTTCTCCACGCCTACCGGACAGGCCATGCTCTTTATCTCCGATGAGGAGCGCGACCGCACGGCGGTGCTGATCGATATCGGCTATCTGAGCACGGAAGTGATGGCGGTGGAAGGCGATGCGCTGATCTTCCACAAGGTCATTCCCATGGGCGGCGCCAATATGGCGGTTGATCTGGCGTATGGTCTTAAGATCAAGCTGCGCTCTGCGGAGGATATCAAGCGCAAGTATATCTTCGGCGTGGCGGCGGGGGACGATACCTTTACCGGCCTTGACCGCGACGATGTGAGCAAGACCTTCACCCGCGAAGAGGTGGCCGAAGTGCTTGAACCCCGCGTGGAGGAAATCTGCGAAGCGATCCATGATGCGATCAAGAGCAGCGGCGTGAGGCTCAGCAACTGGTCGGTGGCGTATCTCACCGGCGGCGGCCTTGCGGTCAACCGCGGCGGACGCGATTTCCTCAGCAGCAAGCTGGACAGGCCTGTGCGTGAACTTCCCCGCAAGACGGGCCGTCTTTCCAGCCCCACGTATTCCAGCGTTCTGGGTCTGCTCGATCTGATCATCGATACGCAGATCAATACCAATGCAAACAAGGGCCTTCGTGCCTTTATCAATAACCTGCTTGGCGGCTGATAGCGCTGCCGAACCTATTTCTACCGATTTTTCAGGAGGGAAAATATGCCTGAACTCCAAATGGAACAGCACGCTTCCTTTGCTTCTATCAAGGTCGTCGGCTGCGGCGGCGGCGGTACCAACGCTGTCAACCGCATGGTCGAGGCCGGATTGCGCGGCGTGGATTTTATCGCCGTCAATACCGATCGCCAGGCGCTGAATCTGTCCAAGGCGGATCTTAAGATTCAGATCGGCGAAAAGCTGACCAAGGGCCTGGGCGCCGGCGCTGTGCCGGATGTGGGCCGACGTGCGGCGGATGAGAGCCGCGAGGAGATTGCCGAGGCCATCAAGGGCGCGGACCTGGTGTTTGTCACCGCTGGTATGGGCGGCGGCACGGGTACCGGCGCGGCGCCCGTTGTGGCGGAGATCGCCCGCGAGGCCGGGTGCCTGACGATTGCCGTTGTCACCAAGCCCTTTCTCTTTGAGGGCAAGCAGCGCATGAAGAACGCCGAGCTTGGTATCGGCGAACTCAAACAGAACGTAGATACGCTGGTTGTCATCCCCAATGACCGTCTGCTGCAGGTGGTCAGCAAGGGCACGACCATGCTGGAAGCCTTCCGCATTGCCGATGACGTGCTGCGTCAGGGTATTCAGGGTATTTCCGACCTGATCGCCGTGCCTGCCATCATCAACCTGGACTGTGCCGACGTGCGCACCGTCATGGAATCCGGCGGTATGGCGCACATGGGCATTGGTACGGGCTCGGGCGAAAACGGCCTGGTGGATGCAGCCAAGAACGCCATCGCCAGCCCCCTGCTGGAAACCAAGATCGACGGCGCGCGCGCTGTGCTGATCAACGTGTCCGGCGGCAAGGATCTCAACATCATGGATGTCAATGAAGCTGCCAGCCTGATCATGCAGGCGGCCGACAGCGAAGCCAATATCATCTTCGGTGCGAACATCGACGAGGCGCTGGATGATGAGGTGCGCATCACGGTGATTGCCACCGGCTTTGAAAAGACGCCCTTCCCGGCCCGTGCCGGCGCGCCCAAGCGCGGCGTGCGTGCGGCGGGCCCCTACGGCATGACGAGCCCGGCGGTCAATCCTTATGATAACCGTCCCGTGCCCGAAGTGCCTGCTGTGCCGACGCCTGTCGCGGCGGAAGAAAGCGCTCCCGCTCCGCTGAATGCGTATGATGATATCTTCGCCTCCGGCGGCGCGCGTCCTGCCCCGCGTGCGGCGGCGCCCAGCCCCTATACGCCGCCGGTGTTCAATGCGCAGACCTTCACCACCACCGCTGCGCAGCAGCCCGTGCCGCAGCCTTCCTATATTCCTTATCAGCCCCCGACGCAGCCTGCGGCGCCCGCGCCTCAGCAGATTGAGGTTCCCGCGCAGCCGCCGGCCGGAGAAAAGGATGATCTGGAGATTCCCGCCTATCTGCGCCGCAAGCGCTGAGTGACAAAAATAAACAGCCGCCGGTTCTGTGCCGGCGGCTTTTCGGCCCTTTTGCAAAGGAGAAACGGCATGCTTGGTGAAATTGTGGAGGTTGTCATTGACCGTCCGCTGGGCAGTGCGCATCCCAATGATCCCGATTGCATATATCCCCTCAATTATGGCTTTGTGCCGGGCGTTTATGCCGGGGATGGGGAAGAACAGGATGTGTATGTGATGGGCGTTACAGAGCGAATTTCGCGCTTTAGCGGGCGCGTGATCGCGGTGATCCGTCGATTGAACGACAACGAGGATAAATGGGTGGCTGCGCCCGAGGGGTGCTTCTTTACGGAGGAAGAAATCCGGCGCGCGACGCACTTTGTCGAAAAGTACTTTGAAAGTGAAATTGAGGTATGGCATGGCTGAAATGAAATTGCTGACGGGCGAAACAGTAGACGAGAGCCTGATGAAAATCGCCGTTGTGGCGGCAAGATATGAGGGAAAGTGGCTTGTTTGCCGGCATCGTGACCGCGATACTTGGGAATTGCCCGGCGGCCACCGCGAGGAAGGGGAGACGATTGCGGAAACGGCCATGCGCGAACTGTATGAGGAGACGGGCGCGACAGAGGCGGAGCTGCATTTCATCTGTCCGTACATGATTACGTGGCACGGCGCGCTGTTTTTTGCCGAGGTCAAAAGGATGGGAGATATGCCATCGGGCTTTGAAATGCGCGAAGTGCAATTAGCCGATACGCTGCCGGAAAAGCTGACGTATCCCGATACATACAGAAAAATGTTTCATCAGGTGCAGTGCTGGCTGAATCTGCAGAGCAAGGCCGACGAGCTGTGGGATGTGTATGACGTGAACCGGCAGAAAACTACTCGCACACATCGCCGCGGCGATGCGCTTCCCAAGGGGGATTACCATCTGGTTGTGGATATCTGGATTCGCAACAGCGAAGGCAAATTTCTCATTACCAAGCGCAGCCCGAACAAGGGGTATCCCAACATGTGGGAGATGACGGGCGGCTCGGCGTTGGCGGGCGACGACAGCCTGACGGCGGCGCTGCGCGAGGTGCAGGAGGAAACGGGCGTTGTGCTGTTGCCTGAAAACGGACGCATTGTATGGCAGTATACGCGTCGCGATGCGCACAAGGACGTATGGCTGTTTGACTGTGAGTTTGACTTGGAGCAGGTTGTTTTGCAGGAAGGCGAGACGTGCGATAAGGCGGCAGCTTCCTTGGCGGAAATAAAAGAGTTGATGGCCGAGGGCATGTTTGTGCCGGTGCCGTATTGGGGAGAGGAGGCGTTCGAGGGACGGCTTTTAAGGTAAAAGCCT
>JAZQXQ010000266.1:0-5040 GCA_045632965.1 Clostridia bacterium | reverse complement strand
GTTTGCGCAGCAAACTGAAAAAGGGGCCTGAAGCCGAGGGACGAGCTTGCTCGTACATTCGGATTCAGACCCTTTTTCATATAGACTGCCGCGACAAAGGAAACGGCCAACCTCCAATACAAACGCTGCCTTCTTTGTTACTTTCTTGGGCTCCAAGAAAGTAACGTCTCCCTCGTCCCCTTCGTCCTCCTCGTCTCCCCCCTTACAGCTGCTTCACCCAGCTGCGGCGGCGGCGAATATTCTTCTCACCCTCAAACCAGTTCCACAGCGCGCGGATATTCTGATTCTCCTCCAGGTTCGGGCCGGTCTCGGCCACTTCAATGCCCGCCTCGCGCGCGACTCTGAGCATCTCCCAGATCAGCAGCGCGCTGGCGCCGGAATTGCGGTGATCGCTGTCCACGGCAATCAGGTACAGGTCAAGAATCTTCGCGTGCTGCGAGGTCCAGAGGAACTCTGCCCAGCCGAAGGGGAAAAGGCGGCCGTTCCAACGCTGCACGGGCTTGTTCAGGTTGGCCACCGCCAAACCGAAGGCGATCACCTCGCCCTGCTCGTTCTCGATGAACTTGACGAAGCGGCAGTCCACCAGAATGAGGAACTGGCTGAGATAATGCTCGATCAGCCTGGGCGTGAAGGGCACGGAGCCGTAGAGCTTGGAATACTCACGATCCACCATGTCAAACAGCTTTTTGATGTAGGGCTTGAGCTGCTTTTTATTCTTGATATCGACGACCTTCAGCTTGTAGCGGCGCTTGATAAACTCGCACAGCTTCGCCATCTTCTCTTCTTCTTTGAGCTTGGTGTACAGCCGGCTCTCCACCCAGTCCACGTCTTTGAGGTAGCCCAGCTTTTCCATGTGCTTCATGTAGTAGGGATGGTTGTAATAGGTGATGAACATGCCGGGCTCGTCAAAGCCCTCAATCAGCATGCCCTCCTTATCCTGATCGCAAAAGCCCACCGGGCCGACGATCTCCTTGAGGCCGGCCTCGCGGCCCCAATCCTCAATCGTCTTGATCAGCGCGGCGGAAACCTCGTAATCGTCAATAAAATCAAGGCGCGTCAGGCGGATGCGCTGCTGATCCCACTTGTCGTTGGATGCATGATTGATGATGCCGCCCACGCGGCCCACCACCTTGCCGTCCTTGTACGCCAGGAAAAAGCGCATATCGCAGAATTCATACGCAGGACTTTTCTTTTTATCAATATTGGTCAGCTCGTCGCTGATCAGGCACGGCACATAATAAGGATTGCCCTTGTACAGCTGATTGGAATAATCAACGAACACCTTGCGCTCTTTGCTCGTCGTTACTTCACGAATCTCTACCATCAAAAATCACATCCCTGCTTTTGAATATGTATTCGGTATCATCCATTTTTTATTATAAATGTTTGCCTTTTGTTAAACAAGGGTGAAATATGTCAAAAAAGCGACATTTCCGCATCTTTTCTCTGCTCTTTTGCCGTTCTTTTGCTTGTCTCAAAGCCAAAATAATGGTATGATATGATAGTTAAGGTGGTGCTTTGTACCCCTTTATCAACCAAAGAAAACGAGGCTAAAAAATATGCAGGCAAAAGAGCTTTGCGTTCTAATTCCTTCCCTTGAACCCGATGAGCGATTGGTTGCGTACGTGGACGAACTGCTCGCGGCGGATTTCGGCCGGATCGTCATCGTCAACGACGGCTCCAGCGAAAAATACGATGCCATTTTCAGCTGCCTTGCGCAAAAGGACCGCTGCACCGTGCTTCGCCACGAAGTCAACCGCGGCAAGGGCGCAGGACTGAAAACGGGCATTGAATACATTAAGAACCATACCGCCTTTGACGGCGTAATCACCGCCGACGCCGACGGCCAGCACATCGTGTCCGACACGCTGAAAGTGGCCGCCGAAATGCAGGCGGACAAAAAAGAGCTGCTGCTGGGCTCGCGCGATTTCTCGGGGAATAATAAGAATATCCCCTCCCGTTCGCGCTTTGGCAACCGTACCACCAGCGCGGTGTTCGCCGCGCTCTACGGCCACTGGCTGCCCGATACGCAAACGGGCCTACGCGCCATCACCCGCGCGGGCTATGACGATCTGCTGTCGGTCGCGGGCGAGCGCTTTGAGTATGAAATGAACATGCTCATCTACTGCGCGATGAACAAGATCCCTTTCAAGATCATCCCGATCGAAACGATCTATCTGGAAGAGAACAAATCCTCGCACTTTAATCCCCTGCGCGATTCCATCCGCATTTACAAATTGCTGCTGGGCTCCTTCCTGCGCTTCTCGGCGGCGAGCATTATTTCCTTCCTGCTGGATTACTTTGTTTTGTCCATCCTCATGTTCTGGGTGTTCAAGGACAGCCAGACGGCCTATGCCACGATCCTTGGCATGGAGTTCAGCTTCCGTGCGCTGGTCGCAACGCCCATCGCGCGTCTTATCTCCTCCCCTGTCAATTTCCTTTTGAACAAGAATTTCGCCTTCCAGGTGAAGGAAAGCCGCGGTGCAGCCAAGCGCTATGCCATCCTGGCCGTGTGCGTGCTGGTTATCACCACCTTCCTTTTCGCCTGGCTCAATCACTTCATCCCCAGCGGCCACAACCTGCTGACTATCCTGCTCAAGATGGTGATTGACGTGGTCATGTATCTGCTTAACTTCCGCATCCAGCGCAACTGGGTGTTCCGCACCGATAAATAATTCCCGAAACGGAGGAAATCCCTTTGAGTCTTGACAGAATGCAGCGCATCCGCAATTTCTGCATCATCGCCCATATCGACCATGGCAAATCCACGCTGGCCGACCGTATTCTGGAGCACACCGGCGTGTTTGAAAAGCGCGAAATGGTGGAACAGATCCTCGACTCGATGGAGCTCGAGCGCGAAAGAGGCATCACCATCAAGAGCAAGGCCGTGCGCATGAACTACACAGCCAAGGACGGCGAAACGTACGTGCTCAACCTGATCGACACCCCCGGCCATGTCGACTTCACTTACGAAGTCTCCCGTGCACTGGCCGCGTGCGAGGGCGCGCTGCTGGTCGTTGACGCCACGCAGGGCATCGAAGCGCAGACGCTGGCCAACGTGTACATGGCGCTGGAGCACGATCTGGAGACGATCCCCGTCATCAACAAGATCGACCTGCCCTCCGCCCAGCCCGAGGTTGTGCGCAACGAAATTGAAGAAGTCATCGGCCTTGACGCAAGCGAAGCGCCGCTGACCAGCGCCAAGCAGGGCATCGGCATTGAAGATGTGCTGGAAGCCGTCGTCACCCAGATGCCCCCGCCCAAGGGCGATTCCGAAAAGCCCCTGCAGGCGCTGGTGTTTGACGCCATTTACGACAACTACCGCGGCGCCATCTGCTATGTACGCGTCATGGAAGGCCGCGTCTATCCCGGCATGCGCATGCGCATGATGCAGTCCGGCGCGGAGTTTGACGTCGTCGAAGTCGGCTATCTCTCCCCCGGCTACGAGCCTGCGAATGAGCTGCTGGCCGGCGAGGTCGGCTACATCGCCGCCTCCATCAAGGATCTGCGCGACACGCGTGTGGGCGATACCATCACCGACGCCGCCGCCCCCGCCGCGCAGGCGCTGCCCGGCTACCGCGAAGTCACGCCCATGGTCTACTGCGGTATTTATCCCGCCGACGGCGCGGACTACGAAAACCTGAAAGACGCGCTGGAAAAGCTGCGCATGAACGACGCGTCGCTGACCTATGAGCCCGAAACCAGCGTGGCGCTGGGCTACGGCTTCCGCTGCGGCTTCCTGGGGCTTTTGCACATGGAAATCATCCAGATGCGCCTTGAGCGCGAGTTTGATCTCGATCTTGTCACCACCGCGCCCAGCGTTATCTACGAGGTGGAAAAGACCAACGGCTCCGTCATTTCCATCGATAACCCCGCCAACCTGCCGCCCGTCACGGAGATCGCCACTATGCGCGAGCCCTTCGTGCTGGTCACCATCTACACCCCGCAGGATTATGTGGGCACGCTGATGGATCTGTGTCAGGACAAGCGCGGCATCTTCAAGGATATGCAGTACGAAGGCGGCCGCGTGAAGCTGACGTACGACGTGCCCCTCAACGAAGTTATTTTCGATTTCTTCGACAGCCTCAAATCCCGCTCCCGCGGCTATGCGTCGCACGATTATGAGCTGATCGGCTATCAGACGAGCGATCTGGTCAAGCTCGACTTCCTGCTCAACGGCGATATCTGCGACGCCTTCACCATGATCGTGCACCGCGACAAGGCCTACGACCGCGGCCGCGGTATCGCCGAAAAGCTGCGCGAGGTCATTCCGCGCCAGCAGTTTGACATCCCGATTCAGGCGGCCATCGGCGGCAAGGTCATTGCCCGCGAGACCGTCAAGGCCGTGCGCAAGGACGTGCTGGCCAAGTGCTACGGCGGCGACATCACCCGTAAAAAGAAGCTGCTGGAAAAGCAGAAAGAGGGTAAAAAGCGCATGCGCCAGTTCGGCACGGTAGAAGTGCCCAGCGAGGCGTTCATGAAAGTGCTTAAAATGAACGACGACTGATGGAAGCAAAATATCTTGAAAAATTCCTGTGGATGAAGGAACGCGTGCAGGAACTCGACGTCGCCACGGGACAAAGCGACATCATCGCCGATCTCTCCCGCTGGCAAAAGCTCAGCCGCGAGCGTGCGTCTCTCCTTCCTGCCGTGGAAGCGTACGAAAGCTACTTAAAGCTTTTAAGCGACATCGAAGGCGCGAAGGAATTGCTGCTCGATCCCGACATGGCGGAAGAAGCCAGGGAAGAGCTCGCCGCCCTCGAAGCCGAGGAAGAAAAGCAAAGCGAACAGCTCAAGCTTTTCCTCATCCCCCGCGTTCCCAACGACGACCGCAATGTGATTCTGGAAGTCCGCGCCGGCGCGGGCGGCGATGGAGCCAGCCTGTTTGCCGCGCTTCTTTTGCGCATGTATCTGCGCTATGCCGAGCGCAGCGGGATGCGCGCCTCCGTCACCGATATCAACGAAACGGAGCTTGGCGGCGTGAAGGAAGCCGTGGTCACGCTTTCGGGCGGCAGCGCTTTTTGGCGCCTTAAGTTTGAG